>JAEWLZ010000025.1 GCA_023457295.1 Cyanobacteria bacterium OH_PDB_112 | reverse complement strand
AACCTGAATATTTTGGTGTTTGGTATTCTTTACCTGTTGTAAGATTTTTTACGATGCCATTTTCGAGATCAACTTCAATAGTATCACCTTTTTTGACTTCATCTGGAAGAGTGTCGTTTTCCAAAATAGGAAGCCCGATATTGATTGCATTACGAAAGAAAATACGTGCAAAAGTTTTTGCGATTACAACGCTTATGCCGGCTTCCTTGATTGAAATAGGAGCATGTTCTCTGGATGAGCCACAACCGAAGTTTTCTCCTGCAATCATAATATCGCCTTGTTTAACTTCATTTGCAAAAGTTGTGTCAATGTCTTCCATGCAATATTTTGCAAGTTCTTTAGGGTCTGATGTATTGAGGTAGCGTGCGGGTATAATTACATCTGTATCCACATTGTCGCCATAAACCCAAGCTTGTCCTTTTTTTGTCATAATAAAAACTCCTATTTTAAGATTTTCTATACTTTTAATTTTATGACAAAAAAATTGCTATTTGAAGATATTTCGTTCAAATTTTATTCAAAAATTTATTTTTTATAATAATTAAATCATATTTTAAAAAAGTGTCAGTTTTTCAGGAAGCTTAATATAGCCTGAGTTTGCTACTTGTCAAAATGTCATTTTTCATACAAAATAATGATGCAAGTAAGATGTGTTTATGATTTATTCAAGTTAGCTAAAAATTCGGAGGGAAAGATATGAACGAAACTATCGGTAGTACAGCAGGACAAGTCTGGGAATATTTATCAAGCAATGATGAAGCTACTTTGGCTTCTTTAAAAAAAGATTTGTCTTTAAAAGCAGAAGAAGCTTCAATGGCTTTAGGCTGGTTAGCGAGAGAAGACAAAGTTGAATTCACTAAAAAAGGCGCAAGTGTAAAAGTAAGACTTCGTTAATTTTATTTTATTGAATTTTTATTTTGGTTTAAAATGTTTAGGAGTATAAATTCCTAAACATTTTATATTTTAAGCTTAAAAGCTGCGACGCTAGATTAAGAGGAAAAAATGATTATAACTTTAGAACAAATACAAAATTCGCCCGAAGGCAAAATTTCAATTAATTTTTTCGAAATTATAGAAGAAATTAATCCCGAAAAAAAAGTAAAGGCTACTTTAGAGGCAGAGCTAAAAGGGGCATGTATTGAAGTCACCGGATATATAGAAGCACTCGCAGAACTTGAGTGCGATAGGTGCTTAAAGAAATTTAACCAAAGCATAAATATTAGTATTAAAGAGATTTTCACGACTGTTGATGCGTTTGATTATTCGCATAATGAAATAGAGTTGAAAAACGATAATTTTGTTGTAGAATTGGGTAGTGAGGGTGAAATAGATATTGCTGATTTAATTTACCAATCGGTTTTACTCAATCTCCCGAGCAAAAAAATATGTGATGAAAATTGTCAGGGTGCAGCGGTTCTTGAAAAAATGCAAGAAGACCGTATTGATCCCAGGTTAGCGGTTTTCAAAGATATATCCGAAAATTTAAGTAAGAAAGAAGGACAATAAAATGGCAGTTCCAAAGAAAAGAACAGGTAAATCAGCTCAAGGACACAGAAGATCAAACTGGAAAGCTACGGCTCCGTCATTGGCTACTTGTGAAAATTGCGGCGATGCAAGACTTACGCATACAGTTTGCGGAAGCTGCGGATATTATAATGGCGAAAAAGCCAGTAATAAGTAGATTTTAACGGGTTTTGTACTGATATGGTGAGAATAGCGGTTGACGCAATGGGGGGTGATTACGCTCCTTTAGAGGTTGTAAAAGGTGCTGTTGATGCTGCGCGCATTTATGGTGTCGAACTTCTTTTGGTCGGACGTGAAGAGGATATTCAGGCGGAACTCGATAAATATGATACTTCAGGGCTAGATATAAAAATCAAGCATGCCACAGAAGTTATTGAAATGGGCGAATCCCCAGGGGTCGCTATAAGAAAGAAAAAAGATGCCTCAATCGTAAAAACTGTTGAAGCAGTTGCAAAGGGTGAAGCGGCGGCACTTGTGGCCGCAGGAAGTACCGGAGCGGCTATGGCGTCAAGTTTGTTCGGTTTTGGCAGATTGCCCGGAATTGAGCGTCCTGCGATTACGGCAACTATTCCGACTATGGGCAAGCCTCTTGTGCTGGTTGATGCCGGTGCAAATTCGGAATCCACTCCCGAGATGCTTTATCAATTTGCGACTATGGGCAAGGTATTTTCAGAAGTAATTATGGGAACGCCAAATCCCAGAATCGGTGTTTTGAATATCGGCGAAGAAGAGGGCAAAGGCAATGAACTTGCCAAAGAAACATATAAGCTTTTATCACGCAACAACGATAGACTAAATTTTATCGGAAATATTGAAGGCAAGGAGCTTTTCAATGGTACTGCCGATGTTGTTGTTTGTGACGGATTTGTCGGAAATGTCACTCTTAAGGTTATAGAGGGTGTTTCCAGTATGATTTTAAATTTAATTAAGCATGAATTTAAGCATTCATTGCTTATGAGATTGGGTGCGTTAGTTGCGTTACCCGCGCTCAAAAGACTAAAACAGAGAACTAATTACGAAGAATTTGGAGGAGCCTTGTTATTGGGCATAAAAGGTATTACTATTATTGCGCATGGAAGAAGTAAAGCTTTTGCGATTCAAAATGCGGTAAGAGTAGCCAAAGAAGCAGCGGAAGCTGATATTAACAATAAAATTTTATCCCTTTACGAGCAAAATACATTATGAATTTAAAACCGGTAACAATAATAGGCGTAGGCAAATGTTTGCCTGAAAAAATTATAACAAACGATGATTTGTCACAAATTGTCGAGACTAATGATGAATGGATTTCATCAAGAACTGGGTTCAAGCAAAGAAGAATTATTTCAGGTGATGAAACAATGACTTCTCTTGCGATAGGGGCGGCAAAAGACGCGCTTGCTTTTGCAGGAGTTGACGGTTCTGAAGTTGAGCTTGTGATTTGTGCGTCTTCAACGCCTGATTATATGATGCCGGCGACAGCATGTGAAGTCCAAGCAGCAATCGGCTCTAAAGGAGCTGCATTCAACCTTGTGGCTGCTTGCAGTGGTTTAGTTTATGCGCTTAGTGTTGCAAATAGTTTTATTGCATCAGGTATGTACAAAAAAATTCTTATAGTCGGTGCGGAAGCTCATTCAAGATTCCTTGACTGGTCAGACAGAAATACTTGCGTTCTTTTTGGTGACGGAGCCGGGGCGTTGCTTCTTTCGGAATCTGAAGACGGACAAAATGATATTTTGTCGATAGATATGGCTGCAGACGGTACAAAGGCTATGGAGCTTACTTTGCCTTTGGTTAAAGTGGATTCTCCATTATCAGGTTTTGAGCATCAGGAAATAAACCCTTATCTTTGGATGAATGGAAAAGAAATCTATAAATTTGCGGTTGTGACTGTTCCAAAAAGTATTAGAGCTGCATTAGAAAAAGCAAATATTTCTATTGATGAGCTTGATTATTTGATTCCTCATCACGCCAATATGCGAATTATTTCTGCTGTACAGGAACGTTTGGGATTGTCAGATAAACAAATTATCGTAAGTCTTGAAAATTATGCAAATACATCAACAGCATCTACTCCTATTGCTCTTTCAGAGGCAATTAGTCAAAATAAAATAGAACAAAACGCCACCGTTGCAATATGCGGTTTTGGTGCGGGTTTGACTTGGGGTAGCGCAATAATCAGATGGCGCGCAAAAGATAAAAGAGAGGTATAAAAATGGGAAAAAAGGCATTTGTATTCCCCGGGCAGGGTGCTCAATCGGTAGGTATGGGCTTTGACGCTTATAACGAAAATGAAGCAGCAAAAAATATTTATGACAGATTTAATAAAGTTTTGGAAAGAAATCTTACAAAAGTAATTTTTGAAGGACCTGATGAGGATTTGAAAATTACAACCAATACTCAGCCTGCAATTTTGGCTACATCAATAGCTCTTTTGGAAGCTTTGAAATCAAAAACTCAAATTTCGGCAGATTATCTTGCAGGACATAGCTTGGGAGAGTATGCGGCTTTATATGAAGCAGGTGTTTTGAGCCTTGATGATACAATTCGTGCGATCGGTAAGCGTTCTGAGCTTATGGGCAAATCAAAAGGCGGTGCTATGTCTGCTGTTTTGGGATTATCTCAAGAAAAAGTTGAAGAAGCTGTTGAAGAAGCAGCAAAAACAGCTTATGTGGGGATTGCAAATTTCAATACTCCTGAGCAGATTGTCATTACAGGAACAGAAGAAGGTGTGGCAAAAGCTGCTGAGCTGTTGAGTGCGGCAGGTGCTAAAAGAGTTATTCCTCTTGCTGTTTCAGGTGCTTTCCATTCTGATATGATGAGAGAAGCAGGACTTTCGTTTGGGGAGTTTGTTTCTGAGCTTGATATTAATGACGCTAAAATACCAGTAATTACAAATACTGATGCTCAAGAAACAATATCTGCAGATGAATTTAAAGAAAAAATGCCCGAGCAGATTTATTCTTCTGTTTATTGGACTCAAACAGTCAAATATTTGGAAGAAAAAGGCGTGGATACTATTTTAGAAATAGGACCCGGTAAAGTTTTGGCGGGTCTTATTAAAAAAATATCTCCGTCGATTAAGGTTATAAATATATTTGATTTGAAAAGCTTGGATGCTTTTGTCGAATCTTTACAAGAAGTATAAAATAGGGGAAAAAATATGGAAAAGAAAGTTGCACTGGTAACGGGGGCATCCCGCGGAATAGGAAAAGGCTGTGCTTTGGAACTTGCTGAAGCAGGGTATGATGTGATTATTAATTACGCCAGTTCTGATGCGGCTGCACAAGAAGTTGTGGAAGAAATCAAATCAAAAGGTGTTAACGCCAAAGCTATTAAATTTGATGTTTCTGACAAAGAACAAGTCGAAGCAGCAATTGCTGATATTTTGACAGAATTTGGGCGTATTGATGTTTTGGTTAATAATGCCGGAATTACTCGCGACAATTTGATTATAAGAATGGATGATGCGGCATGGGAAGCTGTTATTAATACAAATTTGAACAGTGTTTTCTATGTCACAAAACCTGTTGTTAAAGCTATGATGAAGCAACGTTCAGGTTCAATTATTAACATGGCAAGTGTTTGCGGAGTTTACGGAAATGCCGGACAAACAAATTATTCCGCTGCAAAAGCAGGTGTTATAGGCTTTACAAAAGCTCTTGCAAAAGAAGTTGCTTCTCGCGGAATTACTGTTAATGCAGTAGCGCCGGGATTTATTGAAACAGATATGACACATGGATTGGCTAAGGAAAAAATCGCAGAAAACATTCCTTTAAAAAGACTCGGTCAAGTTGAAGATATTGCAAAAACAGTAAAGTTTTTGGCGGAAGAAGGAAAATATATTACATCGCAAGTAATAAGTGTTGACGGCGGGTTAACAATCTAATTAATATACTTGCCATTGTAGTATTTTTAGGATAAAAATAAGTAATAATAAATTTAGTAGATAATCAAAATTACGAGGTAAAAAAACATGAGTGATGTATTAGAAAGAGTTAAAAAAGTTGTTGTAGAACAATTGAGCGTAGAAGCTGATCAAGTTACTGAAAATGCTTCTTTTACAGCTGATTTAGGTGCTGATTCATTAGATACAGTTGAATTGGTAATGGCTTTTGAAGAAGAATTTGGTGTTGAAATTCCTGATGAAGAAGCTGAAAAAATCGCAACAGTTAAAGATGCAGTAGCTTACATCGAAGCTAACAGCTAATTTCAAAAAGGAAAAATCATGAAAAATAATAAAAGAAGGGTCGTAGTTACCGGTCTTGGTGCTGTGTCACCTTATGGTGTCGGTACTGATATTTTGTGGGACGGTTTAAGTAACGCAAAAAACGGAATTCGTACAATATCAAATCTTGAAAATATTGAAAATTATCCCGTACGTATTGCAGGAGAAGTTCCTGACTTTAATGCTGAAGAATATTTGGATAAAAAAGAAGCGAAACGTATGGATAAGTTTTCTCAGTTTGCTATGGTTGCAGCGATGGAAGCTTATAAAGATGCAGGTCTTGAAGAAGCAAACATTGATAATGAAAGATTGGGCGTTATTGTAGGTTCTGCTTCAGGCGGTATGAAAACCATTGAAACAAACGTCATATCTATTCACGAAAAAGGCCCGGCAAAATGTAGTCCTTTCACAGTACCTATGATGATTGTTGATATGGCTGCAGGCTTGATTTCTATCAAGTTTGGCGCAAAAGGTGTTAATAAAGCCGTTGTAACTGCTTGTGCCACATCTGCCCACTCAATCGGGGATGCGTTCCGTACTATTCAGTATGATGATGCTGATATTATCTTATCAGGCGGTGCAGAAGCGGCTGTTACTTTGTTGGGTATGAGTGGTTTTACAAGCGCAAGAACATTATCAAGCAGAAATGACGATCCTGCTAAAGCTTCACGTCCTTTTGACAAAGATCGTGACGGTTTTGTTATGGCAGAAGGCGCTGGAATATTGGTTCTTGAAGAACTTGAGCATGCTAAAGCACGCGGTGCTAAAATTTATGCAGAAATTGTAGGCTACGGTGCTACCGCTGATGCGAATGATATGGTGGCTCCTTGCTGTGATGGCGAAGGTGCAGGTCGCGCAATGAAAGTTGCTTTAAAAGATGCAGATATGCAACCTTCAGAGGTTACATATATTAATGCTCATGGTACAAGTACAGGTCTTGGTGATGTGGCTGAGTCTTTGGCTATTGAAAGTGTTTTTGGCGAACATGCTTATAAAGGACTTCTTGTAAGTTCTACAAAAAGTATGATAGGACACTCTTTAGGGGCTTCAGGCGGTTTAGAGTCAATTGCTTCAATTAAAGCCATTGAAACAGGGATTGTCCCTCCAACTATAAATTTAGTGGAAAGAGATGAAAAAATTCCTGCATTGGATTTTGTACCGAATGTTCCAAGAAAACTTGATGAAGTAAAAGTGGCAATGTCAAATTCTTTCGGGTTTGGCGGTCATAATGCTTCGTTGATATTTAAAAAATACGAAGACTAGTTGAGAAAAATCTCTTTAAAAGTCTTTACAACCGATTTTTAGGTTGATATAATTAAAAACAAGAAATATTCCTCAGTAGCTCAATGGCAGAGCATTCGGCTGTTAACCGGAGGGTTGTTGGTTCGAGTCCAACCTGGGGAGTATTTTTTTGTGTAAATATGCTCACCTTGCAAAATTTTATTGTTTTATAAAATAAAAATAAGAAAGATTATGACAAATAAAAAGAACCTATCGGTATTTGGAATTGGTCCATTTTTAATATTTTATACTATCCTTTATTCATTTATATTAAAATTTTTGGCAATAAAAATTCATACATATTTTATTATTGATGTTATTCCTAATTTGTTTTTTCAAATTTCAGGAATAATTTTGCTTTTATTGGGAGGCATATTTTTAATTATCTCTATTTTTACTTTTGTTAAAGAATTTAATAAAGGAAAATTAATTAAAACAGGAATTTATGCGTTTGTTAGGAATCCAATTTATTCATCTTTCATTTGTTTAATTGTTCCAGGAATTATAGTTTTTACAAAATCTCTTTTGTTAATGAGTATACCTGTTTTTATGTATTTTGCATTTATGATTTTAATTAAAAATGAAGAAAAACAATTAGAAAGGTTATTTGGACAAGAATATTTAGAGTATAAATCAAAAGTAGGTTCAATTATGCCTAAATTAATATTTTGATTTTATAAATAAACTCATCATTCAACGAAAAGTTGTGAATAGCGTCTAACAAAGGTAGTATTTTTTTGTGCGGATTTGTAACAAGATCTTAAGAAAGCTGTTTTTTAAAAGGCAATTTTTCACATTCATAGTTTTTATTTGCTCGTAATAGTAATTAAGGTCTTTAAATTAGTGAGAACAAGTACAATTTCCACTCTTGATGCCGCTAAAATAGCTGTAAGAGTCGGCAAAAAAATTATTGATAAACAATCTGACGGCAAGAAAATAACACTTGATGAAGTCAGGGATATATTTGAAAGTTCTATTCCCAGAAAATTTATTCC
>JAEWLZ010000024.1 GCA_023457295.1 Cyanobacteria bacterium OH_PDB_112 | reverse complement strand
GAATAAAGAGATTTTATCTTTATTGCTTAACCTTGTCGGGGGTTAAAAAATATTCTAAAGCAAAGCACCATATTAGAAGGTTTACTCAAAAAGGTTTTTGGCTATTATGTGGAAAAAAATCGTACTTGTAGCTGTTTTGCTGCTTGCGATGTCCTCTGTTTATGCTGATACGGTTAATGGGACGGAAGCAAATTATGCGCAAAATAATAACAATTATCCCAAAATTTCTCAAATCGAAAATAAGTTATATTCTAAATCATACCAAAATGAAGATATTTATAGGCGTTTGGATAGGATTGAAAATTCTCTTTTTCATCAAAATTTTTCTTCGGATGATTTAGCTGTAAGAGTTGATAAAATTGCGGATAAGATTAATTATTCTGCTATGCCCGGATATCTTTTGAACGATATAACAGCATTAGAAAAAGTTAATTTTGACAGGACTTTTAAAAATGATAACCCTGATGCTCGTCTTGAAAGACTTGAATATCATCTTATAGGGGCTGTTCAAGACGGGACTTACAAAAACAGAATTTACAATCTTAAATCGCTTAATGACCAAAACACCGTTGCTCAATATCTTGAGCAAAATTCCTACGCTTATGATGAAAATTACCCTAAAGTAAAACATCAAAACAATGCTAAATTTTCAACAAAATTACAGGATATGTTATATTTTGTAGCACCATTTTTATTCGGTTTGTTATAAAATGTGTCTATGAAAAAATTTATTTTAGTTATAATTTCTTTCTTTTTGGGTTTAACTTCATCCCATACGGTTGAGTATAAAGATATCGTAAGGGTAGGAATAAGCGATAACAGTTTTTCTAATCTTTATTATCAAACCATTACTGTTTCTGCGACCAATGATTATGCTGTCTATGATAAAAAAACTTCTGAAGAAATTGCAACTATGCAGGCTTGCGAGCCTATAAAAATAGAGCTTAATAACGGTAAATTATCTTTATATTCCGATACCTTAATAAAAGGAGAAATAAAAGACGCTATAGAGATAAAAACATCTGATAATGGGCTTTTATCTGTGCAAGGACTCAAGCGCGGAGGTAAACAGGCTCTTTATCGCGGAAAATTTGAAATAGCAATAGCAGATAATGGATGTAAAGGTTTTAATCTCGTAAATATATTACCTTTAGAAAGTTATCTAAGAGGTGTCGTTCCCAACGAAATGCCGGTTTCTTTCGGTATTGAAGCGCTTAAAGCTCAAACTATCGCAGCAAGAAATTACACACTTCGCCCAAGGACAGTTATTTATCACAATTTTGATGTGTGTGACAGTGTTCAATCTCAAGTTTATTTTGGAGCAAATACAGAAAATCCTTTATCTGATGACGCCGTAAAAAAAACTGAAGGACTTTTTGCGCTGTATGACGGAGAATTGATTTTGGCTTTATATAGTTCAACGGCAGGCGGTTTTACCGAAAATTACGAAAATGTTTTTCTTGCTCCCGAGTGGGATAAAAAACCTGTTGCAGCCCTTCCTTATCTTAGAGGTAAAGCAGATAAAATAGTTGAGCTAAAGTCTGATGAAGATGTTGAAAATTTTTATTTAAAATCACCTGAAAGTCATGATATAAAATCTAGATTTTATCGATGGGAAGTTAGTTGGGATAAAAAAGAACTCGAAGAAATTTTGAAGAAAACTCTTGCTCAAAATGCTAAAAGCGGATTTGTTTCACCTAAATTTAAAGTAGATGACTTTGGTAATTTGCAGGATATAAAAGTCGTTTCAAGAGGTGTGTCAGGTAAAGCTATTGTTATTGAAATACAAACAGATAAAGATTCTTTTACTGTAAGAAAAGAACTTATTATTAGAAAAATATTTAAAAAAGATTCCAGAATGCTTAATAGCGCGAATATTATTATTCAAAAAAATCTTGATGAAAATGGAAATCTCTTGGGATTTACCTTTTCAGGAGGCGGTTTTGGGCATGGTGTGGGAATGAGCCAATTTGGGGCAGGTCATATGGCGGCGGAAGGAGCATCTTTTGATGACATTTTGCAGCATTATTATACCGGCATAGCTATTGGAACTTTTCCGGTTGTTTTAAAAAATGAAAAAATAACTCAAAATTTTTATTCACCGGAAGGTAAAGGTGTTTTGATAATAGAGAATCCTAAAAATGTAAAAAACTTTACTTTTATAATAAATAATGTTGAGATTAATTTATCTCAGGATGATTTGTGCGAAAAAACAGTTATTAATTTGGACAGATTTATCAAAAGAGAAAATAAAATCGAATTTTTACCTTCTGAGGGAGACGGCTTGAAAGTATGGATTGAGGTTTACAGACCAAAAATATGAAAATAAATCTATTTAAAACAGCAGGATTAATAGCTGTTTTGACAATAATAAGCAAAGTATTCGGATTTTGGAGAGATATGGCAATAGCCAATGCCTATGGTGCTTCTATGGTTTCGGATGCTTTTTTGACAGCCTGTAATATACCTTCTTTTGCTCTAATTCTACTTGGCGGTGTAGGCGGACCTTTTCATACTGCTACAATATCGTTTTTTTCAAAACATATAAAAGATTTTGAAGTTGAGATTCCTGAAGAATCTTTGAAAATTTTTAATGCTTTTATAACAGGTACTGCTTTGCTTTTCGGTGTTTTTACGGTTTTGTGTTATCTTTTTCCCGAACCTATTTTAAGATTTATTTTAAGACAGGCGAGTGATGATTATATAGCAACAGCTGTTGTTCATCTGAAAATTATGTCGCCGGTTGTTTTAATAGGCGGTGTTATAGGGATTTTATACGGAATTGCAAATGTATATAAAGAATTTATTACGCCTAGTTTAGGACCTGTTTTTGTAAGTTTGGCAACAATTATCGCTCTTTGGATGTTTCCTGATGACCCCACCGGGAATGTTCTCGCTTGGGGGTTTTTAGTTGGCGCAACTGGGCAGCTTTTATTCCAATTGCCGTCATTAATTAAAAATAAAATAATTTATCATCCGAATTTTTATTTTTTGACATCAGATATCAGAAAAATAAATGAGGTTTTGTTTCCTGCTATTTTATCGACAACCATTGGTCAAACAAATGTTTATATTGATATGTTTTTTACATCAGGACTGGAAGAAGGTGCTTGGTCTGCAATCAGCTATTCAAACAGGCTATATCAATTTCCTGCCGGAGTCCTGATTACGGCATTTTTAGTTCCTTTGTTCCCTATGTTTTCAAGTTTTATCGGACAGCAAGATTGGGACTCTTTAAAAAAGTACTTTAATAAAGGTATTTCAACGCTTTGGTTTTTGGCTTTCCCTATTTGTATGTTTATATATATGTTTGCAAAAGATGCTATATATTTGCTTTTCCAACGTGGAGCGTTTGACGCCTATGATACTATGATGGTAACCAAAGCTTTACTTTTCTTGTCGATATCACTTATCCCTTATGTCGCTCGTGATACTTTAACAAGAGTTTTTTATTCTTTTGATGATTCTCGTACACCTTTTATGGTGGCAATAGGCTCAATTGCGGTTAAAGTTATTATGAATTTTTTATGTGTAGACAGATTTGGAATGGCAGGAATTACCCTTGCTACTACGGCTGTGACTTTCTTTAATATGTTTATGCTCGGATATTTGTTGAGATGGAAAATTCGTATGGGGTACAGTTCACTTTTGTCACCTCTTTTGAAAACCGCTTCAATTACTTTTATGGTTTATTTTACAGGGATTTTCTTAAAAAGCCTCTTTGAATTCCAATCAAAATTGTATTTGAGTTTGGAATTGACTACAATTTTGATTATTTGTACCATACTTTATTTTGCGCTTGCATTATGGATTAAAATCCCGGTTGCGCAAGAGATTTTGGCAAGATTTAAGAAATAAGCTTAATTGCCGAATCAGAGTTGCTTGTTTGCAAATCAGAACAGTAAATTCTTTGCGATAGAAACTTCTATTTTGCAGAATTTTTATAATCTGTAAGAGGGAATACTGCTGTAATTGGTGCCTGAATTGTAATCGGCTGAAGATATGAAAAATTCAAATCGTAAAGCGTACGTCCGAAATGAGGAGCCATTTTTTCGCAAGGATTGTCAGATTTTTTTGGTTTAGTTTTTGTATTATAACTTTTCGCAAGAATCCAGCTTATTTTATAATTCGAAATTCCTAACGTGCGTTTTGTTTTGTAGGTCGAAATATAGCCTTTTTTTCCACGCTCATTGGAAGATGAGAAAAGTTTAGATGAATTATTGATAGATGTTTCAGGGTTGCCTCGGAAATCAAATTTGCATCCGTCATCAAATTCAAATCTTCTTATAGTATTAAACATCTTTTTTTCACGGTTTGGTGAAATGATGGGAATACTCACAACTGTCGGGTCATTAACTTTTCTGAAAATATCAAAAATAGGTCTTGCTACCCAACTTGCGGCCATCCCAACCGGTACAGCTGCAAAAAACAATGTTTCAGCAAGTGCATCAGGGTCGGTGACTTTGTTTTTTAGCATTGTTTTGGCACTTTTTGGTTGGTGGTTATAAGTAGTTGTATTTAAATTGCCTGCAAGAATTACAGGATGATTTATATCTGATATTTGAGATAAAAGATAGTTCATTTGCTTGGCCCGTTCATTAGGACGTGTACGTTTTTCAATTTGAGTACCGACAACTGTAAAAGTTCCTTCGGGAAGTTCTATATCGGCGACAAGAGCAATTCTGTGCCCCAAACGAATCTGACGTATATTATCTTCTTTAAATACCGTTTTCATCCCTGTACGGACTGCGTTTTCAATTTTATAGTTGTTATTTTTTTCACATTCATACCAATCATAAACATCTATAAGCGGTATAATGCGGGCATTTTTGAGAGGGAAACGGCTAAGAATAGCTGTTCCGGTAATTCCTTTGTATTTTTCTCTATCGACAGTATATTCAGAAGTATTAGATGCTTCTTTTATTATCGTGCTGTCAGACCAGCGGTAATTTTCAAGTCCCATAGTCGCAGGGTCAACTTCAATAAATTCAGGAGCAAAAGCATAGTTATAATGAAGTTTTTCAGCCAACTCTCGAGGCATATTTCTGTATTGAGTTCTAGGCATACCGATATCTACATTATTTAAAATTATAATATCTGAGCTATTCAAAACTTTTGATTCATCGGCAATTTTTGCTTTAACTTCTTCTAAAGTTTTTATTTCATAATCATCATCTTTTTCATCTTCAATATATCTGGAAAGTTTGGTGTTGTAGTCTTCCACAGCTTTATCAATGAGTTTTTGCGGGTCTGAAAAAGCCTGATAAACTTGCTCTGCGTTTAGATTATACATAAGATCCCATTGTGATAAAACTACCAAATCTTTTAATTTGGGATGTGATTTATAAGTATATTGGGAGCAAATATTTATATTGTTATCGATGATTGGGGTAGAAAGAATTTTTTCAGTAACTTCTTTCTTATAATTTTTATCTTTGTAAATTCTTGCAAAATCTTCAAAAGACAACTCATCAATAGAAATAAGTGTTGCAAAAGAGTTCAAGCTTGTAATAAAAATAAGTGCAATAGCTGTAACAACTTTATGAAATTTTTTCATTTTAATCCTTCCCGTTTTTTAAAAGAGCATAATATAAAAACCCTTAATTTACCAGTTGTAACAAAGTTGCCTTTAAATAAATATTTTGAGATAATTGAATAATCTCTTCCGGAGAGGTTTTTGGGAGGATAAAAGTTTTGGCATATTTTTTATGTTAAGCTTTTTTTAAAAAGAGAAAATTAAAAAGTGAAACGTTTTCATATTGTATTAGTCTTAATTTTATTTTTATACGCTGACAAAATTTGTATGGCGTATGATCCTTCTATGCAAGAAAAAATTGATACGGTGAATAATTATCAGCCGCTTCAATTCGCATCTCAAAATGCTGAAATCCTAAAAAACCAAAAGGAATTTGATAATTTATCCGAAAAATCTCCTATACATGAAGTTGCTTACATAGAAACAATGAAAATAGGTGATGATTATGACAGCGAATCTCCTATTGCTAAAGAAAATTTATTTGCCAATTTAAAGGAAAAACCTTTCATTGGTGCTGTTACCCCCATTACAAATCCATCAGAATTTGATGATATGACTCTTGAAGGAAATGCTGTTTTGGAAAGAAAACGCAAACCATTCTTTAGCAGAGCGAATTGGGAAAAATGGAAACCTATAATAAAAGGTGAACCGTCTTATGACGCACTTTTAATAGGGATGCAGGCAATTCACACAGACCCTCACAGAGACGAGAGAAACAATACCAATAATATGTTGGCGGTACAATATGGCGGAGTTGCAACAGGTAGGTTTGTAAACAGCTGGTATTCTGATACATACTTTGTTTGTGTGTCAAGACGTATTTGGAAAAAACAATTCACAAAAAATATTTCCTTAGACTTTCAATATAAAGCAGGGGTAATGCATGGTTACAAAGAACATGCGCCTATACAGTTAGGCTTTATAGAACCTGTTGTTTTGCCTCTTTTTGGGCTGAATTATAAAAAATCGGGTGTTGATTTGTGGGTTATTCCTTCTAATTATCCTGTTTTTGCGGTTAATTTTAGAATAGGAATTCCTGAACCTGCTACTTATAAGTCAGTTCATGCGAAGATAAAAACAAATTACGAAAAAACTCATCCGCCTAAAGAGCCTTTGCCTTCAAATGAAGATGCTTACAAGCTTATTGTTCCTGCTGAAAAAATTTAGATTTTTTTTAATTCTTCAAATACTTCTAAAGCACGAAATACGGCTTTATCCATATCGTAGTATTTATAATCTCCTAACCTTCCCAAAAAATAAACATTTTCAAGTTTTTGGGCATCTTTAAGATATTTTTTATACAGTTCGATATTTTCATCTTTAGAGATGGGATAATAACGTTCATTTTTTCCTATTTCAAATGCTTCTGAATATTCTTTAGCAATAACTGTTTTAGGTGATTTGTCGTCAAGGTAATATTTGTATTCATGTATACGGGTAAAATCATTATCATTTGGGTAATTTACTACGGAATTATTTTGATAGAATTCTTTATTATGTTCTTCGAGCTCAAAATATACACTCCGGTAAGGTAAAACTCCGTATTTATATCCAAAAAATTCATCTATTGAACCTGTATAAAAAAGCCGGTCATATTCTATATCTTTTAATAATGAAAAATCTGTATTTAATTGAATTTTTATTTTAGGATTTGTAAGCATATTTTCAATAAGTTGAGAATATCCTTGCAAAGGAATTCCTTGGAATTTATCTTGAAAATATCTGCTGTCACGACTTATATAAACAGGTACTCTTGCTGTAACAGATGAGTCAATTTCTTCAGGTTTTACGCCCCATTGCTTGGTTGTATAATTTAAAAATACTTTTTCATATATATAATTTGCAAGAAATCTTAAATCTTCATCATCTTGTTTTTGAAATTCTAAAATAGGAACTTTTGTATTTTCATCAAATTTTTTCAAAAGTTTTTTTTCAAGTTTTTGGGCTAAAGAAAGCTCAAAAGCATCGTAAAGAGAATTTAAATTGAAAGGTATTTCCGTTTCTGTCTCATCAATAATTGCAATTACTTTGTGTTGATAGGAATTAAAATCTGTAAAATTGTTTAAATATTCCCAAACTTTTTCATAATTTGTATGAAAAATATGTGAACCGTATTTATGAACGCATATTCCGTTGTTATCTATATAATCATAACTATTTCCTGCAATATGATTTTTTTTATCTATTATAAGGACATCTTCACCAAAAACAGATGCCAGTCTTTCTGCTATAACTGCTCCTGAAAATCCTGCTCCTACAACCAAATTTTTAATCTTTGGCATTATATTTCCTTCTTATTTCTGATTATATATGCTTACAAATTTACTTGCAAAGTCTTCCCAAGTCAAACTTTCCACAGTTTTAACGGCATTATTTGTTATGATATTAAGTTCTTCTGGTGTTTTTTGAAATATTTCTTCCATTTTTGCGGAGAGATTTTCTGTATTTTTATTTTTCATATCAAAAAGGAATCCGTTTTGACCGTCTTTTACCAAATCTTTAGCTCCGCAGCGAGAACTTATAATTACAGGTACACCATAAGACATCGCCTCTGTAATTACCATCCCGAAAGTTTCTTCTTTAGAAGGAACTAAAAGACAATCAATACTTTTATAAAAATCAGCCATATTTTCATACATATCTGTAAATTCGACTTTTTTATTCAAGTTATTGAAAAACAAAAACAATCTTAAAAAGATATTTTTTCGCCATTTGGGATAGATTATTTTAATTTTTGCATTGTTTTTTTTAATGAATTTAATAAAGGCTTTTAATGCGATATATCCGCCTTTATTGGCGAAGCCTATTGCGGAAAGTCCAAAAGTATAAACTTCATTTATACTTTTTTCTGTATTTTGCGGCATTTCAATAGCAGGAGGTAATACAAAAACTTTGTCTTCTGAAATTTTTAAATTTTTTACAATATCTTCTTTATGCAAATTTGAAGGAACAAGTATTTTTTTACATTGTTGAGCCATAGATTGTTGTTTTTTTGCTTTTTTAATTTTTTCAAAATATCTTTGAGGTTTAAAGTATTTGGTAAAAAATCCTTCAAAAGAATTTCTTACAATTTCTTGTCTGTATTTTATTGTGTGTCCGTGAACATAACAAATGTCACAAGGAATTGAAAGATTTTCTGAAAAAACTGCATCGTATTCTTTAAATGGAATTATTTTGACTGCTTCTTTTAAAAATTTTTCTTTATCAATATTAAGAACATTGATATTTTTGATTCCGTAATCTTTTTCAACATTAGAATTATTGCAAAAAATATCTATATCAAATCCAAGTTTTATCAGTTGAGAAATCAAATTAAAATTCAGTTTTTCTCCACCGCCGCGAAAGTTTTTATCTTGAAATTTTTCTATCAAAAAAGCTATCATATCCTAAAATTAACATGAAAAAATATATATGGCATTAATTGCAACAATTTTTTATTTATTTTATCATCAAACAATGGATGTCTCTATAATAATAGTAAGCTATAATACAAGCCAATTGCTAAAAAACTGCCTTAACTCGGTTTTTGAAAAAACTCAAGGATTAAATTTTGAAGTGATTGTTGTTGATAATGATTCAAAAGACGATTCTTGTAGTATGTTGGAACGTGATTTTTCACAGGTAAAGTTAATTCGTTCAAAAGAAAATCTTGGTTTTGGGAGAGCAAATAATTTGGGTATGGAGCAAGCAAAAGGTAAATATTTGTTTTTGCTAAATCCTGATTGTCTTCTAATTAATAATTCTGTGAAAATTCTTTATGATTTTATGGAAAACAATTCCGATTGTGGAGCTTGTGGCGGAAATTTGTATGATGAAAATCTTGAAAAGCACGACTCTTTTGGAATGCAGACTCTGCTGAAAGATAAAATTATTACACATACCCCTTTGAAATTTATTTTTCCTGGAAAATATAAAAAACTTCGCGGATATAAAAAAGATTTTGACAGAACAAAAGACGGCGAGGTTGGATTTATTACAGGAGCAGACTTGATGCTTCGCAAGTCTGTTATAGATGAAGTAGGAAATTTTGACCAAAGATTTTTCTTGTTTTTTGAAGAAACCGAACTTCAAAATCGTATTTTAAAAGCGGGCTACAAAATTTTCTTTGTGGCGGAAAGTCAAATGTATCATTTTGAAGCAAAATCTCCAAATCCCCGTAAAAAACTCTTCATGCAGCGTAGCGAGTATATATATTTCAGGATAACTCAAGGTGTTTTGGCAGAAATAACAGTAAGAATTATTTCACTTCCAAAACACTTGAAATATTTGCTTCGGACGGTGATTTTCAACAAAGCTTAAAAATTTGGATTTTTTAAAAATCCGCGCTTAAGATTTCTTTTAAATCTTCATATGTTAGTGATTTGCCGATATCTCTGTCGACCGAAATAATAGAGTCTACAAGGTCGCGTTTTTTTGATTTCAGTTTTTGAATCTTTTCTTCAACTGTACCTTTGGTAATTATGCGATAGACAAAAACTTTTTTGGTCTGACCGATACGGTAAGCACGGTCTGTTGCCTGGTCTTCGACCGCAGGGTTCCACCATGGGTCATAGTGAATTACATAATCTGCGCCGGTAAGGTTTAGACCTGTTCCGCCTGCTTTTAAGCTGATAAGGAAAATCGGTATAGACTCATCGGAATTGAATCTTTCGACGGCTTCTTTTCTATCTTTGGTCTGTCCTGTAAGATATTCATGCTTAATACCTTTTTTACGAAGCCATTCGCGAACAATATCAAGCATATCCACAAACTGACTGAAAAGGAGTACTCTATGCCCTTCTTCAATAATTTCTTCAAGCATAGATTTGAGTTTTTCAAATTTGCCGGAATCAATTTTGCCGCGTGATTCTGTTTTATCGAAAAGTTTCGGATGGCAGCAAATTTGACGTAAACGTAATAATGCCGCAAAAATAGACATACGATTTTTCTCAAGCCCTTCATTTGCAAGACCGAAGATTTCTTGTTTGGTAGAGTCCAGAACTTCAAGATAAAACTCTTTTTGCTCAGGTGTAAGCTCACAGTAAGCCATGTTCTCTACTTTGTCAGGCAAATCTTTTGCCACATCTCTTTTCATACGGCGCAAAATAAACGGATAAATTTGTTTTTTAAGACGTGAACCAACTGTTTTGTCTTCACGTTCCATAATTGGAACAACAAACCTGTAATTGAATTCAGCTTCATCATACAAGAAATCGGGCATCAAGAAGTCAAAAATACTCCAAAGTTCTGACAATCGGTTTTCGATAGGAGTACCTGATAGCGCAAATTTGTGAACGCCTTTTAAACGTTTGACCGCTTGCGCTGTTTGAGAATCAGCATTTTTGATGTTTTGTGATTCATCCAAAATTATAAATCTAAAATCGTATTTTCGCAGCTGTTCTATATCGCGTCTTACAAGAGCATAAGATGTAATTACAACATCAGCGCTTTTAATTTCTTTATACAGCCCGGCACGTGTTGCGCCTGTAAGATTGACTATCTTAAGTTCAGGAGTGAATCTTGCTATTTCGTTTTCCCAGTTGAAAACAACTGTTGTAGGGCAAATTACAAGAGAAGGCGTTTGACCTTTTTCTTCTCTGGCTTTTTGAATTAAGGCAAGAGTTTGGACTGTTTTTCCAAGACCCATATCA
>JAEWLZ010000023.1 GCA_023457295.1 Cyanobacteria bacterium OH_PDB_112 | reverse complement strand
CAAACTTGCTGGATACGATGCTCCATATCAACTTGCCTTGCGGTTAGAGATAAAAATCTTGCTTGATTTGACGACAAACCCATTTTTAAGTCTTTTTCCTTAATTTTCTACACACACATACACTCGTCACATCGACAAAAACACGCATCCGCTTGAAGAATTTTAAGGAATTATTAAAAATTTGTTACAAAAGTTTATGAGAAATATTTAAAAGAACTTTGCGCGTTCTGGTCTAAGATTTTCTTGACAGATTCTCGTTCTGAGCTTATAGCTTTGTATTCTACCTCGATAGAAGTTTGTTCAAGCTGAAGTTTTTTATCTTGTGCGTTTATTTCTTCTACTGTCTTATCGTATTTATTTTCCGCTTCGACATCATCACCTTTATAGAGTTCGTCAAAAATCCCAGGGGTTGAGCGCCAGTCAATTTCTTCATACTCATCTCCATTGATAGTCAACGATTCTTGAGTGAATTCATCAGCTTCGCGCGCAAGAGAATATTTTCCGCTACGGAGTCCAGCTTCAAGTCTTTCAGAATTTATTCCGCCTGTTGATATTAACGAAGGAAGATTTGTTGTTAAATCCCAAACGCTTGTATTCCAAGTTCCCGTAGGTAAAGGATTTGTATTACCATTAACAGCAGTGCTACCTGAACCAGGGGAAGATAAATTATTTTTATAGAAGTTTGTATTGTCTACGGAACCACCACTTCCTACCGTTCCAGTAATACCGCCGACACTCGCTCCTGAACTATATACAGATGATGTTGTATAACTATTTGTTATCGCTGCATCTGTTGCAAGTCCGACAAGACCGCCTACTTGATCTACACCGGTAACACTACCTGTAGAATAACTATTATTTAAAGTTGCTCTATTTCCGCCTACAAGCCCTCCTACTCCACTACTACCACCAATAACATCGCCTGTGGCATAACATCTTTCTATAACAGCACCGGCCCAATTAACGCCTGAAAGCCCACCAGCCCCTACATCTATTGATGAAACATCCGCTGTTGAGTAACTATCTGAAATAACTGCCGTTGCTCCACTATTTATACCTACAAGCCCTCCTGTTCTTTGATAACCGCTAATATTACCAGATGAATAAGAATTAGTTACAGTCCCACTGTTTGTCCCAGCAAGAGCAGCTACGCCATTAGAATTTGCAGCAGAAATTTTAGCATTTTCTATAGCAACATTTTTTATTATTCCTGTATTTGAAGAAAAAAGTCCTACCGAAGTAGTTGTGCTTGTATTAATAGATAGATTGCTAAAAGTGTAACCATTTCCATCAAAATTCCCTGTGAATACTCCATTTATGGCAGAATTTGACAAAGTCCCAAGCTCTGACATATCAATATCAGATGTCAGAATGAAGTTTCCGCCCAAATCGGATGTGATTTTGCTTACAAACTCAGAAGCATTGTGAATTATATGATCAGCATCATATCCGCCCGAAAGAGCTGCTGTTTCTGATAGTTGTGTTATTGCTTTTATCGGTGAGTTGGCGGCTGTTTTGGTTACAGCATCAATCACCTTATAACCGAGAGATTTTAATGTGTTCAAATCCAATTTGTTCAATCCCGCAGTTGATGGCGTGAACATCTTACGATTTGATATTGAATTATTGTATTGTGTAGCAACTTTTTCAAGTTCAGAAGACAAACGCAGACGTCTCTGGCAAATTTGCTGAATACGATGCTCCAGGTCAACTTGCCTTGAGGTTAGAGATAAAAATCTTGCCTGATTTGACGACAAACCCATTTTTAAGTCTTTTTCCTTTACACTTGCTTGCTCGCTCTTAACGGCGTTTCTTTCGTGGCTCTCGCCACTCAATTCAGCCTTGGCTCGCAATGCGCTTTTCTACACACATACACTCGTCTTATCGGCAAATAAACACATGTGCTTGAAGAAATTTAAGGAATTATTAAAAATTTGTTACAAAACTCTCGTTTCATTTTTTACATCCGTTTTTTTTGCTCCTGTGGAGTTCTTTTTTTGAGAACTCTTACGTCGCTTTCGTCCAGTAAAAAACAAAACTCTCGTTTCGTTTTTTACATCCGTTTTTAAATACAAAAGCGATGCATAAGCATCGCTATTAATACAGGGACTATACTTAAGGTTTTATATAATTTTTTTAATTAGGCATTTGCCATAAAGCTTGAAATTTGTGTATTTAATTTTTCAGAAGCAGCAGGAGCATCGAATAAGAAATAATGACTTTTTCTGATATCTCTATTTAAGTCACTGCCCATTTGACTATAAGATGCACCGATTTCATTCATTCTGTGACCTGAGAAGCTAAGAACACGATTAAGAGTTTCTTTATCTGAAGGACCGTTTGTAGCATCTTTAAGAGCATTTGCCGCAATTACAGTATCTACTTCAGCACCTGCGTTAAGAGTAGAAATAGCTTCATCTTCTGTCATCGGATTTAAACCGAACATACCCAAAACTGCTTTTTTAGCACCGAAGACAACGTCATTAACTGCACCTAAACCGAAGTGTTTAAGAACTCTGTTACCTTCCATACCATTTCTGATATCTTGTCTTAGAGCGGTTCTTGAACCATACATTGAGTCATAAACTCTTTCAAGACCTGCTAATTGATATTTGTCATCTTTAAGTTGATTTAAAATTTCACCTGCTTCTGAAGAATCTTTCTCTTTTAAAGCACCGTGAAGTTGTTGAGCAAGTTGCTGAGTTCTTTGAGAAATACGTCCTTGACCTGAAGCATAAAGTGCTGATTGAGAATCATCGATTTTTGTATTGAAGTAATTCTTCATATCATTTTCGTTTTTGAAGTTCAAATATGAACCTTGATTCATCATTGAATATGCACCCATCATGTAAGGATTGTATCCACCCATCATATAATCTTGTAATCCATAACCTAGCATAATACTAACCTTTCGTATTTTCCCTTGCCTTAACTTTTCTTACTTATATAAAAACAAACATTTTAAAAAAATTGCCTTTTTTATATTTATTTGTAAACAAATATTAAGATACGGCGAAAAATACTAAAAAATCAGGCTTTTTCAACAATATGGATATCAACTTTAGCATTTTTATTAATTTCCAAAAGCTCTTCATAAGTCTTCAAACCTGTTTGAGCTCCATATTCGCCAACCACAGAAGCGGAATTCATAAGGGCAAATTTAATAGCATTTTCAATACTGCCTTCTTTTGCAAGCATGGCTATAAATGTTGAAGCAAAAGCATCTCCCGCGCCTAAAGTACTAACAACTTTTGCAGGATAAGGCTCGGCAAAGTATATTTTTTGACCGTCAAAAACATATACTCCCACCTTACCGTCAGTAATTACAACAATATCTTTTACACAAGCTTTTAAATCCTTTAGCATTTGTTGAATATAAGGATTTATTTTAACATCTGAAATATCATCATATTTTGATTCCGATTTTTCAACAATTCCTGTCAATTTTGAGGCTTCGCTTTTATTTAAAATTAAAATATTCATTTTTGAAAAAATATTTTTTTGCGACTCAAAACCCTTATTAATTGTAGTCCCTCCCGGATTACAAGCAAATTTTATTGAATTTAAATGACAAAAATCCGCAATATCCGATAAAACTTCTTCAGATGAATTGCTCAAAGAAGAACAATATATATATTTTGTATTTTTTAAAGCTTCCCAATCAATCTCATCTTTAGCCAGTGTAGAATTTGCGCCTCTCTGGGTCAAAACCGTTCTATCTCCCTCAAAGCTTGTCAAAATAATAGAAAAACCCGTCCTTTGCGAAGTAGATTTAACAACAAAAGAAGTATCAACATTCCTAGAGCGTACTTTACTCAAAAGATAATTTGAAATATGCCCCGCTCCCGTTTTGACAAGCAAAGCCGTAGACAATCCCAATTTTGCAAAATTAACCGCGGTATTTACAGCACCTCCGCCGATATCAAAGCTGGAATTTTCAATTTCAATTTTGTCTCCGTAACCAAAACATAAAAACTCTTTTTTACCTTCAAGACTTTTTATATTTATTATGCTGTCTTTTGAAGACTCCACAAAAAAGTCTAAAGTCGCCCCGCCTATTGATATAACATCAAACATGTTTTTTCTCCGTAAAAATACCTTCTTTGATTATATTACTTTTTAGAACAGTTATGAAATATCTTTACAAGATAATTTATTAAGAAATATTAAGAATATATACTTTTTATATAACAAATATAGCAATTTTATTTAACAACTTGTTTTTATATTAGTAAGTAGAAGTTATTAATTTTAAGAAAGAGAATCTAAATTATGGATTTTTTGAGTCTAACATTAAATAAAGGTAATTTTAATGAAGCTTATATTAATGAGTTTCAAAAAAGTGCTGACAAAACTCAAAATAATAGTCAAGATGATACCATTGCTAAAATGCTTTCAAAATATAAAGATTGGGCTTCATCAGATTCGAACAGAAAAGATGCTTCAATGGGAGATTATATAAAAACTCTTGATAAAGAAAAAGATGAAGATTATAAAAAATTCCTAGGACTGGAAAAAAGCAATAACATACAAATTACAAATCAAGGAACCATTAACAGTCTTAAATCAAAAGATAATAAACTGTTTGAAACTTTTGATAACAAAGGCAATGTAAAATTCGAATCAAAAACTGACGAAACAGACGCTAAAATTGAAACAACTTACGATAAAAACGGCAATAAAAGCAGTGAAACAAAAATAGATAAAGACAATAAAAAACTTTCAGAAATTGCATATAAAGATGATAAAAAAGTTTCTGAAACAACTTATAAAGACGGTGAAAAAGTATCAACAAATGAATATGACAAAGACAAACTCACCAAAAAAACCGAATACGACAAAGAAAAAGGTACAAAAACCGAAACAAATTTTGAAGATGGTAAAGTAACTATCAGAACCTTCAATAAAAATAATGCTTTAACAAGTGCCAAAACAGGCAAAACAGAAGACGAAGCCCAAAAAGGCGAAGATTTGACAAAAGCAGGCACCGCAAGAAAAAATGATAATGATGTAGCTCTTTTAGATAAAGAATATGTTACTCAAAAAATCGAAGACGGTGACAGCGATATCAAAAAACTTATTTCAGGTAAAGAAATAAAAGATAAAGACGGAAAAAATTTAAATCCTGAACAAATCAAAGAAGAAATTAAAAACGGGAATTTAGAGGTTTACCAAAATGAAGATGGCAAATATTCTTTAGAATCAAAAAAAGAGCCAAAAGAAGGCAAAGAAACTGCCAACTATAAAATAGAAGATAAAAAAGATTTCTTTGCAAAAATGCAAGACCAAATGACAGAAGCCATAGATAGCGGCGATTTTTCAAAAATGATGCCAATGATGTTTATGATGCAAATGTTTGGAGGAATGATGGGCAATTCAGGCGGAATGAATGCAATAGCCCAAATGCTTGGAAAAAATCAGGAGCAAACACCATCAGCTAAAGCAGAACCACAAAGCGCCGGTGATGCTTGGGGCAAAAGAGGTGTTGTAAGCTTTTTTGACGGAAGCTTCAAACAAGGACGTGTAAATTCTTGGGAAAGAAAAAGAGAATTAGCTGAAGAAAACGGCGATTATGAATCTGCCGCAAAATACAGTTTAAAAATTGAAAATGCAACTGTATAATCAAAATGCTTCTAAACTATTTTACGTTTTCAGTGTAAAATTTTTCTATGAGTGAAAAATTTTTAATTTCGGGAAAATCTTTATCAGAACTTGAAGAGTTTGTCACATCTTTGGGCGAGTCAAAATTTCGCGCAAAACAGCTCCATGGCTGGATTTATGAAAAATCTATATCGGATTTTTCTCAAATGACAAATATTTCAAAAGATTTTAAAGCAAAGCTCGAAAAAACAGCAAAAATAACCGACACAAAAATCATTCGCCGTCAGATTTCAAAAGACGGTACAATAAAATACCTTTTGGAATTTGCTGATGAAAAAAAAGCGGAATGCGTACTTATGCGCTTTGATAACCGCTCAAATTTGACTGCATGCATAAGCTCTCAAGTAGGCTGTGCCGTGGGATGCAAGTTTTGCGCAACAGGGAAATTAGGATTTGAAAGAAATTTAACAGCAGAAGAAATTGTCGAACAAATCTTGACAATTCAACGTGATACAGGTTTAAAAATTACAAATGTAGTCTATATGGGACAGGGCGAACCGCTTTTAAATCTTGATAATGTCTTAAAGTCTATTGATATTCTAAATACAGACCTGCAAATCGGAATAAGAAGAATAACTATTTCAACAAGCGGAATAATTAAGGGGATTATTAAACTTGCAAAAACAAAAAAACCATTAACCCTTGCACTGTCGTTACATGCGCCTACAAACGAACTTCGGGAAAAAATTATGCCTGTAAATAAAAAAAATCCGCTGCCTGAAGTTATGGATGCTTTACGTTTTTGGATGAATGAAACTGAAAGACGTATAACTATTGAATATACTCTTATAAAAGATCTCAATGACTCTGTTGAATGCGCAAAACAAGTCGTTGAACTTTTAAAAGATATTCACTGCAATATTAATATCATTCCTTACAATCCTGTTTGCGGTGATGAATTTAAAAAACCGGACAAAAATACGATATATAAATTTAAATATATTTTAGAACAATCAGGCAAAAAAACCACCGTAAGACTTGAACGCGGAGCAGATATATCAGCTGCTTGCGGGCAGCTTGCGGGAGCTTAATTTATTTTTCAAGCTTTGCATAAATCTCTTCTTTTGCAATATCTCTGTCTTGAACTTCAGTCAAATTATAAACTGAAATAGCTCCGGTATTAAAAAGCTGATTTATTTGATAAACATTATAATCCGCAATGGCATCAATCAAATTTACCTTTGCATCAGTTTTAGAATCTTGGGTTTGCAAAACATCAATATAAAGCCCTCCCGACATAAGTCTAAATAAAGCCTCTTCAAGAGCTTTATCAGAAGCTATAATCTGTTTTTCAGCCTCTATAGACCTTGAATTTGCACTCCTGGTTCCATAATAAGCACCTATTATACTTTCTTGAATATTTCTGTAGCGATTTTGCAAATTATATTTGGCTTCATCAATCATAGAATCATACCTTTTAATGTCAGTATATTCAGGAACAAATGTCCCTAAAGTCCATGTAGTCAAAAAGCCCACCTGTCTACTTTCCAAAAAACCCAACTTGGCTGTTCCCACACGCCCCAAAGCAGCATAACCGTCTGCATGAGGTAAAAAATTTGAATAAATACTCTTTTTTTCGTTCTCAAGAACTTTTATCCTAAGGCGTAAAGCTTCCAAATCATTTCTTGACATATATGCGCTTTGTGAAAGTTCTTCTATTGGTAAATCTTTATCTATAAGAGTTTTTTTAACAATTACATCTTCTATCGGAAAAACTGTTTCCGCAACATCAATACCTAAAATATTAGCACAATTCGCCTGCTCTCTGCCGAACATACTATACCGTAAGGCAAGTTTTTGCTTTGCAGCGGCAAGTGCCGCTTCTGAACGTAAAATATCAAATTCAGAGCCATTTTTTTTATTTATCTCAAGATGCGCTTCTATTTCTTCTTTGTTTCGCAATAAAACCCTCAAAGCAAGTTTGTGCGAAAGCAATCTGTAATAACTTACGGTCGCATCTCTTAAAATTTCTTCTCTTGTAAAAATAACATTTTTTTTCGCTGCTTCATAATCACGTTTTGCTGCTTTACGTTTATAAATCCTATACCCGCCGTCAAAAAGATTTAAAGTAAACCAAAAATTATCGGTCACAGGTGTTTCATTCACTTTAGTTGGAATTACACCACCTGCCAAAAAAGCGCCATTAAGATTTGCAAGGCTGTATGAATAATAAATATTCGGCAAAAATTTACTTGTTCTATTGTGAAAAGCCCAAAGATATTGACTTTCCTGAGCATTAGAAATTTTTATTTTAAAGTTATTATGAAGCGCAAGCGCAATGCAATCTTCCAATTTAAGGTGGATTTGAGGTTTTTTATAACGTTCAACAATCGGAGGTTCTACATCAATATCTTTATTATAAAAACTTCTTATAAAAGCATCTTTAGTTGATTGATTATATTCTGTCGGAAAGGATTTTTGCCCTCTCTCAAATCTAGGTGGGTTAGGCATTTCAGACAAAAGCATAAGTTTTTCTTCTGATGCATAAACAATATTAGTCAAGAGAAAAAAAATTATAACTATTCTTTTTACAAAAATGCTCAATTTATTTCCCCTAAATCCTTACAGAATCTTGCTTTGGCTCGAAAGTATCACATCAAATCGACTATAACAATAGCTATATGTATATATCCTTGTGATGAAATCTTTTGAAATTAACTGGATTTTCTTCTAAAAATCACCTAAAATAATGTTTATGAAAATAATTGCTTACCTGCATACACATTGGGATAGAGAATGGTATCGAACTTTTGAAGAATTTCGCTTCAGATTTTATGAAGTATTTGAAGATATAGTCAAAAAACTTGAAAAAGGTGAATTTTCACAATTTTACCTTGACGGACAAACAGTATTAATTGACGACTTATTGGAAATTTGCCCCGAAAAAAAATCACTAATAACAGAACTTATAAAAACAAAAAAAATTGTAATAGGTCCTTGGTACACTTTGGCGGATGAATTTTTGGTATCGGGAGAAAGCTTAATCAGAAATTTACTCATCGGTTCTAAACAAGCAAAAGACTTTGGTGTTAAAGATTTTGTCGGATATCTTCCTGATGCTTTCGGACATAGCGCGGGAATGGTAGATATTTTAACCTCTTTTGGAATAAAAAATGCTCTTCTTTGGCGCGGAGCAGGAAATAAAAAATCAGAATTTTCATGGGAATCAAAAAGCGGCGCACAAATTACTGTAACGCATCTTCGAGAAGGGTATTTTCAGGATTTAATACATGTAGGAAATTTTGAAGCATTAAAAAATACTTTGGATAAAATCAAAAAAAATAATATAGGCGACTTTATATTATTACCGGTAGGAGCTGACCATTTGGGCGCTTGTGACAATTTACCCGAAAAAATCAAAGAATTTAATACCCAAAATAAAGACAAAATCGAAATCGGCTCAGTTTTTGATTATTTGAGCAAAACAAAAGAAAATCTTGAAATATATTCGGGAGAATTGCGGGATAATTCTAACAATTTTATACTTCAAGGAACTTATTCAACAAGAAATTACCTAAAAAGACTAAATACTCTTACAAGCCAAAAACTTAAACAAACTGAAGCTTTTGCAGCTGTTTGCCAATATTTGGGGCTTACTGATTCATACAAAAATTTCACAGATTATGCTTGGAAATTACTTCTTCAGAATCAAGCCCACGACAGCATTTGCGGATGTAGTGCGGATTTTGTTCATCAAGAAATGGAAATACGCTATGCAAAAATAAATCAGCTTTTAACAGCAATAAAAGAAAAAACTCAGACAAAATTTGGCAAAGGTAAAAATATAATAGCTTTTAATTCATCAGGATTTGATTTTTCAGGAACAATAGAATTTGAAACCACTGAAAAGCTCTCTTCTGATGAAGGTTTTGAAATAATTGACAGCAAAATTGTCTTCCCTCAAGAAATAATCCATAATATTCAAAAAATTCCGGTAAGTGAGGATTTATGTACAATTTATACTTATATAGCCAATATTAATTCGGCAAAAGCAATGGATTTTACTGATTTAATACCTTTAAAAGATTCCGACCTTAAAATAACCGATAATTCAATCGAAAATAATTTTATCGGGCTAACAATTCAACCCGACGGTAATTTGACAATCAAAGATAAAGTTAGCGGAAAATTTTATTCCGATGCTCTTATTTTTGAAGATAGGGCAGATATAGGAGACACTTACAATTTTTCACCCATAATAGGAGACCTTCCTATCAAAACCAAATTTATCAAAAGCAAAATTATGAAAAATTTTAAACAGAGAGCTTCTTTAGAATTAGAATATGAAATTCAAATCCCTGAAGACTCAAAAAAATCAGGACGAACAAAAAAAGCCAAACTACATAAAATTAATCTTCAAATTACTGTAGATGCAAAAAATCCTGTTTTGAAATTTAAAATTAATTTTGAAAATAAATCCAAAAATCATATTTTTCAGGCAAAATTTAACCTCCCCGAAAAAATCACCAAAACATATTCGGAAGACTCAATAGGACTTATAGAAAGGTCTTTTGACCCTGATTTTGACTTACAAAAACTTCCTCCGGCTAAAGAATTTTGCGAACATCCCACAAATACTGCTCCTATGCAAAGATTCGTTTGGGCGCAAGATGTGGGTATTTTGACAAAAGGAATTCATGAATACGAAGTGTCTGAAAAATCTTTGGCAATAACTCTTTTGCGCACTACTGGAATGTTATCGGGGAAAAAACTTCACACTAGATACAATGCCGCAGGTCCTACAATACCAACAATAGAAGCTCAATGCCTTCGAAATATCACCTGCGAATTTGCCTTGACTTTTTGTGAAAAACCCGAAAGTTTATTTGAAAAAGCAGACCATTATTTTGAACCGGTTATTGTATTTCAGGCAGAAAAAATCCAGTATTCAAAACTTGAAATAAACAACTCAAGTATAATTCTTCTAGCTTTAAAAGAAGCTGAAAACCAAACAGGTATTGTTTTAAGACTTTTAAATATTTCAAATAAACTTCAAAAGACTAATTTGACAGGAATTCCTATTGATTCAAATGAAAACCCCGAATCAAAAGAAGCTCAAACTATTGCCCTAATGCCTTATGAGCTAAAAAGCGTTCTAATTTGCCGGAACTCTTAAGAATAAGATTTGCCACATCTCGAACAGCGCCTTCTCCGCCTTTTTTGTCAGAAATAAAATGACAAACACTTTTAACTTCTTCAACAGCATCAATAGGACAACAAGCAAGTCCTACCTTGTCCAAAATACATATATCAGGGAAATCATCACCTACATAAGCGACTTCATCCATACTAAAACCATACATATCAAGCATTTCAGAAAGTGCGACTATTTTATTTTTTGCACCCTGATAAGTATGTGTAACACTCAAATCTTTGGCGCGTCTTTCGACAATAGATGAAGTTCTTGCCGTAATAATTGCCGTAATATACCCTGAATGAGCGAGCATATTCATACCCTGACCATCTTTGCAATTAAAAGCTTTCAATTCTTCTCCGCTATCGGTATAAATTATTTGCCCGTCCGTTAAAACTCCGTCTACATCAAAGGCAACAAGTTTGATTTTTTGTGCTTTTTCAAACAAAATCATCACGCAACCCCCGCTTTTAAAAGATTATGTATATGCAAAAGTCCGACAGGCTGACCTTCTGCGGAATTTACAACCAAACTCGTAATTGAATTGTCTTCCATTATTTTCAAAGCTCTTGCCGCAAGCTCTTCAGGAACAAGGGTTTTAGGGTTTTTGGTCATTACTTCTTTGACAAGCAAATTTGTGACTGATTCATTTTTTATAAGAGTTCTTCTAATATCACCGTCTGTAAGTATTCCTGCGGTTTTTCCATCCTTATCAACAACTATCGCGCAACCGAGTCTTTTGTCGGATATTTCTATCAATGCGCAAGCAAAATTGTCATCAGTACTGACAAGAGGAAGAGCATCATCTTTATGCATAAGTTCTTCAACCGTATACAACATGCCGCGCCCCAATGCCCCTGAAGGGTGAAAGAAAAGAAAATCTTCCTCACTGAAACCTCTTTTGTGCAAAAGACAAACCGCAAGAGCATCACCCATAGCAAGAGTAGCTGTGGTACTTGCTGTCGGAGCTTTGCCAAGAGGACAAGCTTCTTTTTCAACAGAAATATCTAAAAAAACTTCAGAACGCATGCCAAGTGTAGATTCTTTTTTTCCGCTCATTGCGATAAGAGGAATACCAAGTCTTTTTACTATCGGCAAAAGCTGCAAAAGTTCTGCTGTTTCACCACTGTTTGAAATTCCTATTACAACATCATCGCGAGTTAAAACACCACTATCACCGTGAGTGCTTTCGGCAGGATGCAAAAAGTATGAAGGCGTTCCGGTGCTTGAAAGAGTCGCAGCTATTTTTTGCCCTATAAGCCCTGATTTGCCCATTCCTGAAACAATTACACGTCCTCTGCAGCCATGCAAAAGTTCTATGGCATTATAAAAATCATCTCCAAGCCTTTCAGCCAGCTTCAAAATCGAATTACCTTCAATTTCAAAAACATCTTTAGCCAACTCCAAAAGAGTTTTTTTTAAATTTTCTTTTTGCGATACTATAATGCTCATTTTTCCCTCATATTTTTTTGAAAGCCCAAAACGGTATATTTTTATTATACTCTCGTCAAAATTTAAGGAAAAGCGGATATAAAGTTTTATGAAAACATATCTTCAATAAGAGCGGAATATCTTTCAAAAACTTTGTTACGGCGAATTTTTACAGTAGGAGTCATAAGACCGTTATCAATTGTAAATTCTTCATTCACTATTTTTACGGAAGAAATTCTTTCAAAAGACACAAAATTTTCACGTTCTGACACAAGTTTTTTTACTTCTTGCTGAATAAGCTTTTCCACTGCGACACTTGATTGCCCTTGTGCTTTTATATTTTCATAATCAGGCACAACCAACGCCCCCAAAGAAGGTTTATCCTGTCCGACTAAAACTATCTGTTTAATAAAAGGGCTTTTCAGACAAGCGTCTTCAATTCCCTGAGGTTCAATATTTTCGCCATTCAGAAGAACTATTGTATCTTTTGCTCTGCCTGTTATCAAAATACTGCCGTCAGGTGAAATCTGCACTAAATCACCTGTATTAAGCCATCCTTCAGGCATAATTACTTCACTCGTTGCTTCAGGATTTTTGTAATATCCTCGCATTACCTGAGGACCTTTTATACACAAAACACCTTTTTTACCGTTTTTAATTTCTTTTTTTGATTCAGGATCAATTATTTTGATTTGAGTTTCATCAATAGGTTTTCCTATAGAACCAAGAGTGTTATTATCACGCCTTCTTACACCTATAACAGGTGAAGACTCCGTAAGTCCGTATCCGTTAAGAACATATATGCCAACAGCATCAAAAAACTCGTCCAAATGCCATTGAAGCGCACCGCCACCTGATATCCCCATAATAAAATTCGGGCTTATCCCTGCTTTAAATTTAGGATAAATTACTCTTGAAGCAAAAGTATGAAGTGCTGCATTTTTTGCCATAGTAGCCAAAGCAGAAGCTTTTTGAAGATAATCAGGCTCGAAATTATTTTTATAAGAATTTGTCAAAATTCTTTTAGCATTTTTATAATCGATACTGTTTTTCAACAAAAATTTTATGAATTTTTGCCTGCTTTCAGGCATTTCAGAGATTTTTTTCTGCATGCCTTCATAAATCGAATCCCAAATTCTGGGAACTGACACAAAATAACTCGGATTGTATTTTTTAATATCAGATTTAAAATTTTTCAAATTGGTATAAACCATAGTTACACCGCATGACATCAAATAATACTCGACAGTTCGTTCATAAG
>JAEWLZ010000022.1 GCA_023457295.1 Cyanobacteria bacterium OH_PDB_112 | reverse complement strand
ATTTTATACTTTGCGTGAACGTGAAACAATCCTCAAAATCTTTGAAGACCTTACCGGCCAAAGATTGATGTATAATTACTACTGCTTTGGCGGAGTTAAAAAAGATATGCCGGATGGTTGGTTATCTCAGATTCGTGATTTTTGCGATGATTTTCCTTCCAAAGTAGATGAATATGAAGCAATTATTACAGAAAATCCGATATTTTTGGCAAGAACAAAAGGAATCGGAGTTTTGACTCCTGAAATGGCGCTTGATTATGGGATTACGGGTGCAAATTTGCGGGCATCCGGCGTGAAATTTGATGCACGTAAAAACCTTCCTTACGGATTGTATAAGGATTTTAATTTTGAAGTCCCTACAATGGAAGAAGGTGACTGTTACGCAAGGTATCAGGTCAGGCTTCTTGAAATGAGAGAGAGCGTCAAAATCATTCAAAAAGCGATAGAAAGAATTCCCGGAGGAGCGGCGGAAAAACTTTTCGTAAAACGTACAAATTGCGGCTGTGGTCGCCCTGAGTGTGCTTTTTGTGGTGATGATACAAAATTGTTTTTCAAAAAAATTAATCCTCTTGCGCTCAAAATAGAACCCAAAGAAGTTAATATTTTTGTCGAAGCTCCCAGAGGTTTATGCTCTTGTTATGTAAAATCCAACGGGACAAATATGCCTGACCGCGTAAAGTGGCGCACACCGTCATTTAGTTCGGTGCAAATTTTGTCGGAACTTTGCCGTGGTGGTTTATATGCCGATATTATGGCAATTTTGGGAAGTTTTGATATTGTTTTGCCGGAGGTTGACAGATGATTCAGATGATGCAGCTTTATTGGAAAATTTTTGATTATTTTTCATTGCCTCACTGGATTGGAGCAATGCTTTTGCTGGTTATAAAATTTGCTATGGTAGCGGCATTGATGGTTCTTGTTGTTCTTTTCCTTGTTTTGCTTGAAAGAAAATTTCTTGCGCTTTTGACTGTCAGAAAAGGTCCTAATCGTGTAGGAGTATATGGTCTTTTGCAAACAATTGCAGATGCAATAAAACTTCTTTTTAAAGAAGATATAATTCCCGATAAGGCTGATAAAATACTTTTTATGGTTGCGCCGATAGTGTTTTTCTTTCCTGTACTTGTTGTTTACGGCTTGATTCCTTTTGCAAAAGATTTTGTTGCGATAGACGCAAGTTGTGGGCTTATTTTGGCTCTTGCAATAACATCTGTTGGGATTTTAGGGCTTTTGTCGGCAGGTTGGGCGAGTAACAACAAATATTCGATAATAGGTGCTATGCGTTCTGTGGCACAGGCGATAAGCTATGAACTTCCGCTTGTATTCTCGGCACTCGGAATTGTCGTTTTGGCAGGAAGTATGAATTTGAATCGGATTGCGGCTTTGCAGGGAAATGTTTTTGGGTGGTATATTTTCCCTTCGTTTTTGGGATTTTTGATTTTCTTAACCTGCACGATAGCAGAGCTTAATCGTACTCCTTTTGACCTTCCTGAAGCTGAAAGTGAGCTTGTGAGCGGCTATAACACCGAGTATTCAGGGATGCGTTTTGCACTTTTCTTTCTCGCAGAATACGCTGCTCTGTTTATTTACTCTGCGCTTATAGTCACCTTGTTTTTTGGAGGGTATTCATCACCTTTAGGAGTTTATGTTTTTGACTTTTTGCCATATTTGGACAAAATCGTTTTTGTTGAGCAGTTTCTGTGGTTGATGTTAAAAACTTTTGCAATAATTCTTTTGATTATGTGGATAAGAGCCACTCTGCCAAGGCTTAGAGCTGACCAGTTAATGGCTTTTTCGTGGAAGTTTTTACTTCCGCTATCGTTTTTAAATTTATTTTGGCTGGCAATTTTAAAATACTTTATAGGATAAAAAATGGAACTAATAAAACGAATAATATCAGGGGCAAAAGCAATATTGGAGGGTATGAAAACCATCGCGATTCATGCTTTCAGACCTGCGACTACGGTAGAATATCCAGAGGTTCGAGATAAGTTTAATACTCGTTTGCGAGGACATATTGCGGTGGCCTCAAATGAAGACGGTTCAATAAATTGCATCGACTGCAAGGCTTGTGTAAGAGCTTGTCCTTGTATTGATTTGATAAAAATCAAGTCTTTTAAAAATGACGAGGGAAAACCTCAAATTACAGATTTTTCAATAGATTTGGGAAGATGTATTGTTTGTGGAAATTGCGTTGAGGCTTGCCCTAAGAGCGTTTTACTTATGAGTAATGACTATGAAATTTCAAAATATAAAAAAGAAGACCTTGTTTTTAATCTTGAAGATTTGAAGCTTTCTTATGAAGAAACCTGCCGTTTGCAAGGAGAATCGGAGAAGAATTTATGATGGAAATAATAAATTTTATAATGTTTGTTATTTTAGCTGTGGTTATAGTTTTGTCGGCTATTTCTTCAGTTTTTTTAAGAAATATCGTTCATTCTGTTTTATCTGCGGCTATATGTTTTTTAACTATTGCAGGGTTATTTTTTACTTTGAATGCTGATTTTGTGGGAATTTCTCAAATTTTTATTTATGGAGTTGGAGTTTCAATTTTGCTTGCTTTCGCCATAATGTTTACGTCAAAAGAAAAAGCAGAAGGGCTTTATTTATCAAATTTTGTACGCGTGTTTTTGGGTTTTATGGCTGTTTCGGCTTTGTTTTTTGTAATATTTTTCTTTGTTTCTGAAGATTTTAGAGATAAAAATATTTTTCTTGAAAAGCAGCCAAGCTTTAATCAATTGGAAAATATACGCCAAAAAGGAACTTCGAAAATTATAGGAAAGGCCATTTTTTGTGATTATGTTTTGCCGTTCGAACTTTTGTCATTATTACTTTTAGTCGGATTGGTAGGTTCGGGGTATCTTGCTGATAATGATAAAAAAGAGGAGGAAGAAAGTGTTTGAATTAAGTTTGGTACATTATATTTTGCTTTCTACGGTGCTTTTTTGTATAGGACTTTTGGGTGTGATTATGTCAAAACATCTGGTAAGAGTTTTGATAAGTATTGAGTTTATGTTTAATGCTGTAAATATAAACCTTGTCGCGAGTTCAAACTTTAATGATTTTTTGAAGTTTGACGGTCAAACTTTAGCCCTTTTTATAATGGCTGTGGCTGTTTGTGAGCTTGCTGTCGGGCTTGCAATTCTATTTTTAATTTTTAGACAAACACAATCTGTAAATGCTGATGAAGAAAGTGCAGAGGTATAAAAATGGAGTTTATTTTACAAAATATATGGGTAATAGCTATCTTGCCGTTGTTGGTGTTTTTATTTATTATTTTCGGTCAAAATTACATTGAACATCTTGATAGAAAAATATCTATGTATTTAACTGCCGGAGCTACTTTTTTGGGGTTAATTTTTTCTGTTGCAGCTTTGGTTTATGTCGTTTTAAATCCTTCGAGTCCTTTTCAGCAAAATGTGCCCTGGCTTAATGTCGGTAATTTGAATTTTTCTATGGGGTATCTTGTGGATGAGCTTTCGGCAATGATGCTTTGTGTTGTGACAAGTGTAAGCCTTTTAATTCAAATTTATTCGCATGGTTATATGAAAGAAGATTCTTGTTATCATAGATTTTTTGCATATTTAGCGTTTTTTAATTTTGCAATGCTTGGATTGGTTT
>JAEWLZ010000021.1 GCA_023457295.1 Cyanobacteria bacterium OH_PDB_112 | reverse complement strand
GTATACTACCGTAACTCCCCGGTCTCCTTTCGTCATAACGATAGTTCCTTTGTATAATTTAATTAAATCTTTAATTATTTTATCTTCATCCTGATATTTATTTTTTGTTAAAATTGAAGCTTCTTCTTGATTAAGCATCAAAACATCAACCTTATCAAGAATATTTTTTAAGTTTTTAGAAGGAAGAGAAAGCTGACTATTGCCAGGATTAAAAGCGACTTTAATCTTATTTCTAAAAGCAAAATCAATAATAGTTTGAGTTTTTGAAGCAGACTTTCCTGAGAGCGGAGCTAAATAGAACCACTTTGCTTTTGAAAGTTTTTCTACTTTAAAACCTTCTGAAGCTCCTCTATAAACCATAACAGTTCTATCTTTTCCTTTTAAATTAAAAATTACAGAACAGTTTGTACTCGCCTTTACCACTTGAATTAATTTTGTCTCTATCTTAAGTTTTTTTAATTTGTTAATAATTTCACTACCTAAAATATCATCTCCCACTGAACCAAAGTAAGCTACCTTAAACCCTTGCCTTTTAAAAGTATGCGCAGAGTTAACTCCTCCTCCGCCAATATTAAAACCTGTTTTTTTAAGTCCAATCTTTGAACCTAAATTGAAAGCAATCGCTTCTCCTGAAATAAAATTAGAAGAAGGAATTAAACTCATTTCCTTTGGGGTTAAATAAATATCCCAAGTAGCAGAACCAAAAGTGATAACATCGTATTTGTTTACCATAAAAATTTCTTTCTAGTTTTTACTCCGTCTAATTTAATAATTGTTTTAATCACTGAATCTGGATTAAGTGATATAGCTGAAATATTTCTTTTCATAATGAACTCAGCAAAGTCAGGATAATCAGAAGGGGCTTGTCCACAAATTCCACAATATTTTTTTCTTTTTCTACAAACTTGAATTGCTTGATCTATTAATTTCATAACCGCTTCGTTTTTTTCATTTCCAAGGTATGCTAAATCACCATTATCTCGATCTAATCCTAATGTTAATTGAGTTAAGTCGTTAGAACCAATACTGAACCCATCAAAAATATCTAAAAACTCGTTCGCTAAAATTACATTTGCAGGAATTTCACACATCACATAAACTGGCATTTTTTTATCGTCTAAGCCAAATTTATTAATCAAATCTCTAACTTGTTTTCCTTCACTAATTGTCCTACAGAATGGAACCATAACACAAACATTTTCAAGTCCAAATTCTTTCCTTACTTTTAAAATTGCTTCACATTCAAGTTTGAAAGCTTTTTGAAATTCTGGATCAATGTATCTTGAAGCTCCTCTAAATCCCATCATTGGATTTTCTTCTTCGCTCTCAAAAAGTCTTCCACCAATTAAATTTCTGTATTCATTAGTTTTAAAATCAGAGAACCTTACAATAACTTTTTTGGGATGAAATGCCGCTCCAATCTGAGCTACTCCTTCAGCTAGTTTATCAATATAGAATTTCTTTTTGTCTTGAAAACCTAAAGTAGCTTCTTCTATTTTCTTTCTTTCGTCTTTAGTTAATTTAGATTTAATTTTATCGTAATAGCATAAAGCTAAAGGATGAATTCCAATTTTATTCGCAATAATAAATTCTTCACGAGCAAGTCCAACTCCATCAACTGGTAAAAATGAGTACTGAAAAGCAATATCTGGAGCACCAATATTTAAACAAATATCTGTTTTTAAATCTGGTATTTTATCTAAATTATATTTTTTAGAAGTATAAGGTATTTTACCTTTAAAGATTCTTCCTTTTTGTCCTTGGGTACAATCAACGGTTACTAAGTCTCCTGTCTTAAAAGTTTTTGTAGCTTCTTTTGTTCCAACAATACAAGGAATTCCAAGCTCTCTTGAAATAATAGCTGAATGACAAGTCTTTCCCCCCTCGTCCGTAATCACTCCTCCAGCAATTGTCATAATACTATTCCAATCAGGGTCAGTCATTTTGGTTATTAAAACTTCACCTTCTTTAAAGTCTTTCATATCTTTTGGATCTAGAATAACCCTCACTTTCCCTATTCCAATTTTATTTCCTACTGCAATTCCATATAAAGATGGCTCTTTATTAGAATCAATTATATATTCTGTATAAAAGTGTCCTTCTTTGTTTGAATGCACTGTTTCTGGTCTAGATTGAACAATGAATAATTTTCCTGTTTTTCCATCTTTTGCCCATTCAATATCTTGAGGTCTTCCATAGTGATTTTCAATCACACAACCCCATTTTGCAAGAGTCAAAACTTCTTCGTCAGTTAAAGACATTATATTCTGATCTTTCTTATTAACCGCGACTTCTTTCAAACCGCCCTTATTTGAATAAATATATTTTCTGTTTTTTCTACCTAAGGTTTTTGAAATAATAGATTTGTATCCTTCAGTTAAACCTGTTTTAAAAACAAAGAATTTGTCTGGAGTTATTCTTCCTTTTACAATCATTTCTCCAATACCCCAAACAGAATTAATAATTACTGCTTTATCAAATCCTGTTTCTGTATCAATCGTAAACATAATTCCTGATGAAGCTAAATCAGATCTAACCATCTTTTGAATGCAAGCTGATAAATAT
>JAEWLZ010000020.1 GCA_023457295.1 Cyanobacteria bacterium OH_PDB_112 | reverse complement strand
GTCTGGTAATGCTGTATTTGTCGTCATATCGGTCTACCAAAGCCCGCCTCAGAGAAGATTCAACTTCTTCAAATTTTTTTTTAGAAAACTGATATCCATCTCTTTCTCGCCAAGAGCCTTAAGATATTCTTCTTCTTTCTTCTGCCAGTCTTGAGCTTCTTTGCTTTGCTTGTTAGAGAATATACCGGTAACATTTTCCAGAAGCTGTTTTTTCCACGCGCTGACCTGGCCTGGGTGCACCTGGTACTTTGATGCTATCTCGTTAATCTTAGCCCCTTCGCGTGCTGCTTCCATTGCCACTTTCGCCTTAAAAACATCATCATGCTTTTTTCTCATTGTGGACCTCCTGTGTCCTAAATTTTACTACAGGAAATCCACCTTAAAAAGTGTTAAAATACAGTCCTAAAAAGCTAAGCCATTATAAAAGTGAAATTTCTTCTTCCCTTTCAGCTAAAAAACTCCCTTTTCTTACTATTTTCAAACAAATAACATCATCGCTATATTTTATTGGCGTTTTATCCATCCAAGTCTTGAGTCAAGGTACGATGTCGGTGTATTTTCTATTTGTCCGTTGAAGATTTATCTTAAACGAAAGATCCGTAACCTATTTTTTATATTACTTCTCTATATCGCTCATAATTTCCTCGTTTATCACAAGATTTAGTATAATCTTCCCTATTCCCTTCATCAGATATGATATCTGTTCCTCTTTACTTATACCTCTATTTTGTGAATCATTTTTTTCAAGTTCTGCCTCTTTATTATTCAACTGAAAATATAGTATAAGGGCTATGAGATAAATACTTATTTTAAAAAGCCGTTGAGCCCCTTCAATCTGTTTTCCATTGAGTTTCTTTTTTCTTACATAATCGTGTAATGCAAAAGCATCCATGTTTATAGACACCTGATCCACTAGTTTTCCTTGTTCTGATGATGGCCAAATCTTACATATATCATCGCCTCCCCAACAAGGATTCATTTGATCCCACGTAGCAACAGTTATACCCTCTTTAATCTTTTCATATACTTCCTGGAGTATTGGAAGTTCATGCGTTTGTCTGTCATCCTTGGATTTAGCACCAGCTTTACTGGCGGGTTCTACAATCTTAACCATCGCAACAAGTTCATGTGGTCCGTCAGGCGATGATAATTCTATATCAACCTCTATTTCATCACCTACAGAAAGCATTTCTGATGGTTTTATCCTTAATTTAAGTTCTCCTTGCAATGGCCCTACTCTATTATACTGAAGTGGTAAGATTTCATTCGTTTCACCGGGCTGAACCGGTCCTTCACCTGAACGCTTGTGCACCTTTTTAAATATAACTTTTAGACTACCAGTATCTACCGTCCGGCTCAAATATTCATCCTCAACGTCTGTTTCAATCTCTAATTTCAATTCACCATTTTTTGGCATCATCTTGATTTCTCCAGGTTTAACATTACTAAACCTGATAAACGAAGGAAACCGTTTAAGTTCTACCGAAGCTTTTTTAGCACCATCTTGTTGTTTTGGTTTTGCTTTGACAACATCCTTGCTTACTTTTCCAAGTACCTTCCCATTTAGTCCAAGTAATTTACTCAATTCATCATTTTTTTCCACAAGTCTACCCATGACCTTGTTAAGAAAATCTTCATCTTTTGGATTATTAAATACTTTTTCGGCTCTTCTTTTTTCATTTAATTTAGTTAGTACGTCCAAATCTTTTAATTCACTTGCTATCTCATCATCGAGTTCCTTTGTAAGATCATTTTGCCGCCGCCTATCTCTAGAAGACATAAATAGTTGGTCTCTTACAAAAGGGGATATATTGCTGCAATCAATATTTACAAGCACAGACCCTTCAAGATAGGGAAGGCCTACTCTTCTCTTTGATCCTATAAAACTATTTGGCAAGTCATCATGAACCTGACCATTCTGAGTAAAAACAACTGCCATATCATTTATAAACTCGGTCTTATCTACATCCTCTTTAAAAACAGTTACTTCTCCTGTAAACTCATTTCCTTGGGCACTTACTTTTAATTCAAATGTGGGAATCTCTCTCTGCTCCCTGTGGTTTTTGTTTATACGCATTTTATTCCCTAACATCATTTTGTCAGGATTTTTCCCCTTATAATCGCGTTTTTCAAATACAAGTAGGGGCAGCGCCGGATAGTACATATACCTATTAAGATCACGCCAAAGATCCAAAGTTATATCAGATTTATTTGGAAGTTGGTAATCAAAAAGTTTTATATATGTACCTGAACTAAATTTACGGTTAAACAAACCAAGATCAAGCTCGCCATCCTCAAAAGATAATATTTTGCCATCAGCACCAACACAATACTCATACCATTGACTTTTAAATTCATTTAATGTATGAACCTCGTGGAACCTAACAAGCGTAAAACCATAAGGATTGGAACTTGACTTTAAAAGAGCTGGATCCTTACGTGATAGTATTAATTGATATTTCTTTGTTCCACAAAAAGGAAGTACACCCGTACCTCCCATATTGAATTTACCTTGGACGAACTTTATTTTTATCTTATTCTCACTCGACTTATATAAAAATGTTTTTTCAAAATCTTCAGGCCCTTGCCCTTCTCCATAATCATAAATAATTATATTAGGACTTCTCTTGTCCCCCTCGGCTATAATCTGAATCTGTTCGGCTAGCGACCTGAGATGATCAGTATATAATTCTGAATAATCACCTTTTTTTATCTTAAAAAACTTTTCTACAGCTTCGACAATTGAGTCCGGGGCTTCCTTACTTTCCGGGTCAATTCCAGCTTTTTTACACTCCTTGATTAATATTGCATCAATCGAGTTAATCGGTTTTTCAACAAGAGCTGCTATAGCGTTATCTTGCTGGCTATGAGCAGTGCCTGTATTTGATTTAGAACCAAATAGAGGTCTCCAGTTTTTGTCATCCGAAAGAACGCTATCTTCTTTTATTATTTTATTTACATCCTCTTCTGAAACAGCATTAATAATCTCGAAAAGAAGTTTTTTCGCATCCATATTACACCTCTCTTTCATTTGTTGGCTTCTCTTGTTTTACATTTTTTAGAGATTTTTTGCTTCTGTTTCTCATTTAATTAAAATAAAAAAATTAGTCCGTACCAATACTAACTATATTAATTTTGTTATTACTCGTTACCAAATATTATTTAAATTTTACACCTACGCCTTCTTTTATTCTAAAAAACAATATATGAGTTCTAATCCATCAAGTTATTATGCAAGTATGGTGTAAATATTATTTCAAAAAATTATGAATTTAAATTTTTTATTGTTCCTCTTTCGGTAAAATTCCCCATTCAACACCTAACCCAATCATGATTTTAGAGTAATCATCGTCAGGATTTTGTAAAAAAGAATTAAATCTATTTTTTATCAATTCCGGATATGGTCGCGTAAATTTCTTTGTTTCATTTAACTCATTAAAAATGCTATCTGTTAAAGTGCTATCTATCCATTTTATTTCCATAACATTTTCAGATTCTCTATTTATAAATATATTACCCAATTTCGTTCCTTTAATTTTAATTCTTTTCTCGAGTTTTGGGCCAACTACTATTCTTGAACCTTTAAGTTTTCTCTCTGCTAAAACCGCACCAGTTATAGCATCACCGATTATGTATTTAGGAACCGTTATATTAGTCAATTCATTTTCTTTTATAAAAGGAATAAAATCATCATGAAAATCATCTGGACCATAAACACTACCAATCTCAACGCCTGCGCGAATTCTAAATCCCCTTGTTATAAAAGATATTTGAAAAAGTGCAATCAACAAAGGCACTAACTTTTCAAAATCATGTCTAATCATCAATAAGGAATCAGATACACCGGATATACTTAATTGCTCATCTGTTTTAGCTATGTGAGCCAAAAACCACCATACGGTTGAAAGATCACGTCCTTGTCTAAACATTTCCTCGTCTACTACTTTTGTTTTTTCGGTCGTCCCCAACATATCAACATAGGCAACACAAGCATTATCAATAATTTTGCCCCTAAAAGTATCTGAACTATTTATCATCATTTTAGACCCAACTTATTAAAAAATATTTTATTCCTCTTTTCAGCATCAGATACAACTTTATTATATGAAATCACTTCAATGTAGGCATTATAATGTGGGAAATATCCAAAGAAACCTAATCCATCTGAAGATTTTTGAAGGCTAAATGATTTTGCCCATTTTTCCAATTGCGGAGTCAGATCACATATTACAAAACAATAAAATGGCAAATTAGGCATGGGATCAAATGTTCTGCCATCCGATTTTCTTGCTTTCCCTTTTCTAATTTCATCAATATAATCTTGCACTTGCACAAATGGATTTTCTTTATCATTATATTCTTTTCTTAGTGGTCGTTTGAATTCTATTATTGTTATCGAAGTATATGGTATTTCCGAATCTGAAAAAGCAATAGCTTTATCAAAAATTAATAAATCAGGTTCTTTTTTGCTTTGACTTTCAATAGTTTTAGTCTTTAATAAGGTTTTATCAGAACTTAAAAAGAAATGAAATGAAAGCCTTTCATCAATAAGCCACAAATTATGGTCTTCAAAAGATATTTCTTCAGATGTTTTCCCCATCGGGAAAATAATACTGTGAATATTTTCTTCAGGTTTGTACTTACCAGTAGCATCAACTGCTAATTGTTTTTTTAAAAATTCTATTATACTTTTTCTGTGACATACATATCTTGCCAAATCTGCTTTGTTTGCCTCTGATATTTCTTCAAAATATTTTACAAATTTTTCCCTAAAGATCTCCCAATTTTCATCTTTTACTTTTAAACTTTCCTTAATTAACTCAGCACCTTCTTCACGTAATTTCACTTGTATTTCGTGATAACCTTGATACAAAACCTTATCCATTTCATTTTCATTCGCATCGGGTTTAATCTCGTCAATTTTATTCTTTAATTTGTTTAATAATGGTTTATACATGACACCTTGATTATTAACAAATTTTTCTATTCTTTCTTGTTTCTTTTTTTCTACAGGTAAAGTGTATGGCTTCAGAAAATCAGATGCAATATTAATAACCAATTTATTTATTTCATTTAAATTAACTTCCGATCCAAAAAGTGTTTTATCATCTTCTGCAATATTAAAACCCGTACGTTCCGAATTCACTGCCTCGTCTAAAATTTTCGAATTTACATACACCGTAAATATAAATTCTTCATCATTCTCATCCTTAATTTTTTCTAATAGATTTGCTATCCCAGTTAATTTTTCAGATAAGACAACCCTTTCATTTGCACAAAATTTGATCTCGTGCGAACTAAAGTGATTTGAATATAGTTTTATTAAAAAAAGTTCAAATTCAATGCCTTTTAACATTACACTTTTTCTTTCTATTTTACGCGTTATTTGCTCCCGAATGTCATCCAATTTAATTATTATATTAGAAGCACTATCTCTAAGTTCTATTTCCGGACAATTATCACTTAGAAAGACATCTAAAAATTGTTCAACAATAGATATCGCTATTGTTTCATTTTTTTTGTAACATCTATTTCTGTATTTTTCTTGAAAATTTATTAACTTTACAACAGTTTCATGCTTTTCGTTTCTTATAATATCATTTCTTATTTCTTTCACACCGTTATCATTTATTGAAAATTCGAACTGTCTAAAACGAAACTCTTTACCTTCTTTGAAACTACTTGAAATTTCAACCTTCTCAAATGCAGAAAGCCACAAAAACCTTCCAATACCCTTACCACCTATTTTTGCCTTATATGCAGTATCCGAAGTATTAAATGATTCATAATTTGCATCATTAAAACCAACACCATTATCTTTGATAATAAAAGCAATTATTGAGTCATTTTCTGCATTTTCTTGTTGTGATACGAGAGATTTTTCACGTTCTATTTCGATTACAATTCTTCCATCCTTTATCTTACGTTCTTCTATAGCTTGAATAGAATTTGAAATTGCTTCATATAAAGGCATTAACGGCCTACTCACAGGCAACGATATATTACTTACTCTTCCTTTAATATTTAATTTCATATTTTCACCACCATAATATAGATTATATATTTATAATTTTCATACCCTCATCTCCATAATGGTTTATCACTTTTACTGCGATTTTAACGTTTGTGGGCTTTAGGAATGGGCGGTATTTATTTGAATTTAGTTCATCCTGTGTATAAAAACTATCAATTTTTAACTGTTCATCTAAGTTTTTTTGATGAGAAACCTGGATATAAAAGCTACTTATTTTTATATATTTGAATATTTCATCAGTAACACCGTGGTTATCTGATTTAAGGGTCCCTATAGGTTCAAAGTATGGAGAATTTAAAATTCGATTAGCCATCTTATAAACGAATCTCCCTTTTTAGCAATTATATATATATTCACATACATAAAAATATATTTCAAGTTCTAATATTAAACCATTTTTTATACGTACTTTGTGATGGCAATAGCTGCGGAATAATAGCAGGAATACTGCAACAGCCGGACAGCGCGGGAGCGCTGGTACATTGTAAAAAATTACTCCCCTTTTGTTAGAAACACGGTAAAGTGTTTTTAAATCAAAAGAGGAGGTACACGCCAATGTACGAGGTAATTTTAGCACTAGACTG
>JAEWLZ010000019.1 GCA_023457295.1 Cyanobacteria bacterium OH_PDB_112 | reverse complement strand
GTTTATAACAGAGGATTTATCAAAAATAAAGAAATGCAAAAAAATGATTTAAAATTTTACTCAATGGCTATTATTCTTTTTATATTTTCAATGACAGGTGCTATTTTAAGTACGAATCTCGGTTTATCCTGGGTATTCATAGAAGCTACAACGCTTGCAAGCGCTTATTTGATATATTTCAACAAAACAAAGCACTCTATTGAAGCCGCATGGAAATACGTTTTCATTTGCTCAATAGGTATTGCTCTTGCTTTTGTCGGAATAATTCTTTTATCAATTGCAACAGGAAAAATCAATTCACTTTTTTTCAATGATTTATATCTGAATGCCGCGGTAATTAATCCTTCTTGGCTGAAATTATCTTTTGTTTTTATACTTATCGGAATTGGAACAAAAATGGGACTCGCACCAATGCACTTCTGGCTTCCCGATGCTCATGCGGAAGCTCCTTCACCAATATCAGCATTGTTGTCGGCTACACTTTTAAATTCGGCTTTTTTAATAATCCTGAGAGTATTCAAACTCATGGAGCTGACTAATACAGCTCATTATGCAAGAGTTTTGCTTGTGATTACAGGGTTGTTATCTTTATTTGTGGCGGCGGTTTTTATCTATAATATTAATAATTATAAAAGAATGCTTGCCTATTCTTCCATTGAAAATATGGGGATTATAGCAATAGGAACCGCCATCGGAGGATTGGGGCTCTTTGCAGCATTATTGCATATGGTAGGACATTCCTTAATTAAATCATCCTTCTTTCTTACGGCAGGAAATATTTTGAAAATATTCAAAACCAAAAGAATAAACGAAGTCTCAGGTATTTTGAAAGTTGATAAAATAACAGGATGGCTGTGGATTTTATGTTTTACGGGACTGGTTGGATTACCTCCATCACCGTTATTTATAAGCGAATTTTTGTTGTTGAAAGCATTAATTGTGAAAAATCATTTCATAATTGTCGCAATATTTTTGATTTTACTTACCATTATTCTTTTTGGAATAGCTAAAGCTGTTATAAGTATGAGTTTTGGCAATGCAAAAATAGAAAAATCTGGAAATGTTTTAAATAAAATGTATCCCTCTTTGTACATACCCCAAATTATTATTATAACCGTTTCATTGATATTGGGGATTTATATACCGCCGTTTTTAAATTTATTAATTAAAAACGCAATGGTAGGATTTTAAGGAGAAACTTAAAAAATGAACTGGATTTTAACTCAAAATAACTCAATTATAAATGTTAATAATGTTCCTGTTGTTAATATAGAGGAACTACGACAAAATATTATTGAAAAAATCAAAGACAATAATAGGGTTATCGGTTTTTTCGGAAAGAATGAAAATTCTAAAATAAAGCTTTTTGTAATTCTTGCAAACGATAAAAAATCCGAATTACTTGTATCTTCTGTTGTTTTTAATCCCAGAGAATCTTATCAGTCCATAACTCAAGATGTGCCTGCTTTTCATATGTTTGAAAGAGAGTTTTATGAGGAGTTTGGTATTGAACCTATTGGACATCCTTGGCTAAAACCTCTCAGAAGTCACAAAAAGGAATATCCTTTTTTTAAAGTGGATGGCGAAGAAGTTCACGAAGTGTCGGTTGGCCCTATTCATGCAGGAATTATAGAACCCGGACATTTTAGATTTATGTGTAACGGTGAAAGAGTTTATGAGCTTGAAATTCAGCTTGGCTACCAGCATAGAAATATAGAGCAACTTTTTTTACGGAATAAAAATTCTATACATCTGGCTGAATCAATAACGGGCGATACTGTTATAGGACATTCTATTGCATATTGCAATGCGATAGAGGCTCTATCAGGTTTTGAAATATCAAATAAAGCTTCCTTAATAAGAATAATTGCTCTTGAAATGGAAAGAATAGCGGTTCATATCGGAGATTTGGGAGCTATTTCAAATGATATCGCCTATTTAATGGGCAGTTCTGTTTTTGGGGCGACAAGAACTCTTTTAATAAATACTTTGCTCGAAATTTCGGGCAGTAGATTTGGAAGAGGCTTAATTAAAATTGGTGGTGTTGCCTATGATATAGACAAAAATCTTTCAGCTAAAATTTTGACTTTGCTGAATAAAGTTTTAGCTGACGTTGACAGAATGTTTAAAACAATGTTATCCGCATCAAGTGTTATGTCAAGACTTGAAAAAACAGGAATACTAAATAAAAAGAGGGCTCTTGAACTCGGAATAGTCGGAATGGCGGCAAAAGCATCCGGGGTTTCTCTTGATGTCAGAGGTGATTATCCTTGCAAGTTTTACAAGGAGTTTTATCATGACAAAACTCTTCATGAAAATGGAGATGTCTATGCAAGGACTTACATCAGATACGAAGAAATTCACCAGTCCGCACAAATAATCAAAGAAGCAATTTCAAAACTGATTAATTATGAAAACGAACCTCTTTCAAAAAAATATGAAGATGGCTTAAAACCAGACAGTATGGTTATTTCTATGGTTGAAGGCTGGAGAGGGGAAATAATTCACACAGCAATAACCGGTAAAAAAGGTGAACTTTCAAGATACAAAATTAAAGACCCGTCTTTTAACAACTGGTACGGCTTGGCAATAGCCGTAAGAAATAATGGCATATCTGATTTTCCATTATGCAATAAGAGTTTCAACCTTTCGTACTGCGGAAATGATTTATAGGGAGTAAAAAAATGTTTGATACTTTAAAATCAAGAATATATCAAGGAAATCAGTTTATACCTGATGTCAAAAAAGCTGAAATTTTAGAAAAATTCAGAGGATTTCCTTTACTAAACCAAGAATTGTGCGAAAACTGCAGCTGTTGCGAAAAAATTTGCCCCACAGGAGCAATAACTTTGAGCCCTTTAAGTATAGATATGGGAAAATGTGTTTTTTGCGGAGATTGCGAAAATATTTGCGCTAAAAGAGCAATAAAATTGAGTAACTTCCATAAATTGTCTTCAACAAGCAGAGAAAAATTAATAATAAAAAGCGACACAAGTATTGAGAATTTTATAACAGATGCGGTTATATCAAACGAAAAAATCAAGAAAGTTTTCGGAAAATCATTAAAACTTAGACAAATTTCAGCCGGAGGATGCAATGGCTGCGAAATGGAGTTGAACGCTTGTTCAAATGTCAACTTTGATATGGGAAGATTCGGAATTAACTTTGTGGCATCACCGCGCCATGCAGACGGAATTGTAATAACAGGACCTATAACCGAAAATATGGCAGATGCGCTTGAAGATGCTTATAAAGCTATACCTGACCCTAAAATTGTAATTTCGACGGGAGCTTGCGCTATCAGCGGAGGTGTTTTTCAACAATCTGACACCATTAACAGAAGTTTTCCGGACAAATATAAAGTCGATTTATTTATACCCGGTTGTCCTGTTCATCCTTTGACTTTCATTAACGGGATTTTAGATTTTATAAGTTAGAACAAAAAAAGTTACAATCCGAGTTTGATATCTATGATATCGACAAGCAATATGATATAGTAAAAAATATTATTAAAGTCTCATCTGGTAATCAGTCTCTCGAATATTCAAATATACTAGACTCCTCCGCCCCTTCAAGAGAAGCAATGTCAACTTCTACTGAAGAACTTATGCAAATTTTTTCACATGGAGAAAGTAATAATATCAGCTCAAAAAAACTTAAATTGAATGATATTTTGACTGAGAAAATCGAATACCTTTTTGATGGTGATAAAGAACATTTATTCTATGGAGACAAATTTTTTGAAAGTTAGTTCTTGTATAAATTTCGGAAATAATATCGATAAAAATAACAAGCCATCTGATAACAAAGGGGTATTGGTCGGTGTCGCAGGAGCAGGCGTTGCGGTAACAGGATTGGCTATTTGGGCTTGTTCAAAAAAAGCACCAACTACAAACAATGTGACTTCCACCTTGGAACATCTCAAGCCGCAACCATCTGATGTACTTTATATTCAATCATTAGCCCAGGATATGACCCGCGTTTTGGGTGAAAAAATATCTCCCGAAAACTTAAAATCCGTTATGGGAAAAAATGAGTTGTTATCAATTTTGCCCAAAATGAAAGCAGAGAATTATTCACCCAAAGGAAATCTCGAAAACGGTGTTTTTAAAATTGATTTACATTCTCATTCTAATTATTCCGATGGGCAGGGTGATGTCGCCCAATTACTTAATCAAGCAGCTGAATACGGAAACAAATTACAAAGTAAAACAGGAGAAAACTTCATTTTTGCCTTAAGCGACCATGATGGAATTGACGGTGTAAAAGAAGCATTAAAACTGATTGCAAAAAACCCCGAAAAATATCAAAATGTTCGATTTGTACCTGCTGTCGAGATTAGTTTTGCTCATACGGTTGACAATACTTCTAATAAGTGTGAAGGTTCGGAAGTCTTGGCTCACTGTATAAATCCTTTTTCTGATAAGACAATTGCCTTTTTTGATAAACTGCATCAAAAAAGGGAATCAATGATTTCAAATTGTCTGAATGAACTGTCATCTGCTATACCTGAAACGAAATTTTCACCAGCAGAAATGCAACGCTATTATCTAAAAAAACCAACCGAAAACTTTGCTTACAACCTGCATTGGAGAATATTGAATTATTCCCAAATAAAGCGAAGGGTGTCACTTATGGCAATAGAACAAAATAAAAATCCGGAAAAATTTTATAAAGATTTGATGCATGACTTTCATTACGGCAAAAATGATAAATCTCCGTATAATTTTAATAAGTTTTTACTAGAAAAAAATATGCAAACCAATGCTCCTATGGAAGATGAACAAGTTAAAAATATCTGCCAAAAATATTTCCCTGCATTAGATGAATCAGGACGTGTTAAGGCAGCCGGAGAAAATTCTTTTGAGGATATCATAGAGAATTTTTCTGAAGATAAAGGTATTTGTTTAGGATTTGCTCATCCGTATTTTTTTGCAACTAGATTTAAAAATCCCGAAATAGCAATAAAATCTCACATTGAGAAGTCGAAAGGACTATTGAAAACAACAGAATCTCATCATCAGAGCTATCCGGAATTTACAAAAAAACAGGAAATAGAAAAAACAAATAAAATAATAGAAGATTTTGGTTTAATTCCTTTTGGCGGTCAGGATAACCATTCCAAAAATATAATAAATTGTTAAATATTTAAATCTTGTATTTGAATTCTATTTAGCTTTACATTCTTTGTTAACTTGAAAGTTTATACTCATACATAAAAAGCCTTGTTGTTATACATGATATTCTCACTTAGTAAAATAGCTCATTGTAACAAGTTGTTACGAGTTTATTCTAAACTTAGTTTCTTTAGCAATTTTTTATCTTTAAACTCTTTCTATATTTGTATTCAATGCAAAAAAATGAAAGGTTAACAGCGTAAGAATGATTATAAAAAATGCTTCTATTGCTGCTAATTATAATAAATTGAACGTAATTTCTCTCCAAAATCAATCGATTTTGAGGAACAATGAATGGCAAAAATCTTCTGAAATCTCTTGTAATCATTTAAAATTTGGAAATAGAGCTAAAGTTTCTTTTGGTAATAAACTACTAAAAAACTTTTGGACAAAAATAAGCTCAATAAACCTACATGATATTTTTTCAAAAAAAACTGTAGATGCTTTAGAAAAAAACATCCCTAATTC
>JAEWLZ010000018.1 GCA_023457295.1 Cyanobacteria bacterium OH_PDB_112 | reverse complement strand
CTTCTAATAAAAACTTTATTAAAGGATTTATTCCAAAAAAACGAGAAAAAATTACTTATAAAGCCTAGTAATTTTTAATCTAAATAGAAAGTTGTAACAACTTTATGAGATTCTTCCGCATATCCGATTGCTTTGTGCAAAGTACCTGATGTATGTGACAAGAAACAGATAAGCTGTTGGCAGTCGTCAATAATTTCGCGGTTGCATATGCGACTTGCATCAGCAAGAGTCATCATAGCACGGTCAGAATGCTCAACTATGTGAGGAATTCCTATAAGCTGGTCTTGAACATCAGATGGCTGTTGACCGATAGTTTGAGGCAGAATAACTTTTAAGTTTTGAGGATTTGCTTTCATAGCGCCACGAATTGCCGCCGCGTTTGTTCCTGATGAACCGCCTGATGTAATAATTATATTTCCTTGAGAAGCAAGAGCAAAAGATAATGTTTCGATAATTTGTTGATGCGTTATAGGCAAATTTCTGCTGCCTATGATAGCTATTCTTTTCTCTGTTTTTTGAATAGTTGCAAGTTCATGTGCTAACTGATCTTGAATATCATCAATATTTGCAGGGACATCATCAAGGTCACCTGTGGGAACCATAATCGTTTGTTCTTTTTTATCTTCTGCCATTTTTTATTACCTTCCTGAATAATTTGAACGAAAAACTTTCGTATAATCCATAATATTACATTAATAACAGATTTGTCCATAATATTTATTTTAAGTATTATATATATTATCATCAAAATTATTTTTAGAGGGATTTATGGAAAATATTTTATCTGCGCTGAATGAACCGCAAAAAGAAGCAGTGACTCAAAATACAGGCGCAATGCTCATTTTGGCTGGAGCAGGGAGTGGAAAAACCCGTGTTTTGACAGCGCGTATTGCAAATTTAATCAAAAATGGCGTAAATCCCCGCGAAATTTTGGCTGTAACATTTACTAACAAAGCGGCAAAAGAAATGCGTATAAGGCTTGAAAAAATGCTTGGGGAAGATATTGTACGAAACCTTTGGGTAGGAACATTTCACAGTATTTGCGCTAAAATACTTCGTTTTGATGTCAAAAATTATAAATCCGAAGAAGGCAGGTTATGGTCTGAAAATTTTACAATTTTTGATCAGGATGAGTCCATGCAGCTCATAAAGCAGGCTATAAAAGCGGAAAATCTTGATGATAAGGTCTATGCCCCACAAATGGTGAGAAGCGTTATATCTATGGCAAAAAACAAAATGCAGTCGGCGTACGATTTTGCGACTCGCGCAAGAGATTATCGCTCTGAAAAAATAGGTCTTGTTTTTGATAGATATGAGAAGCTTCTGGCTGAAAATAACGGCATTGATTTTGATGATTTACTTCTTTTGGCCGTAAAACTTCTTTCTTCAAGCCCTGAAGTTTTGAATAAGTATTTTTTACGTTTCAGACATATTTTGGTGGATGAGTTTCAAGATACAAACCAAACACAGTATGAACTTATAAACCTAATTTATGCGGGAGGTAGAGAAGAAGATGAAATCCCTTCGGACAAATCTCTTTGCGTTGTCGGAGATGTTGACCAGTCTATTTATAGTTGGCGTGGGGCAGATTACAAGATTATTCTTAATTTTCAGCGTTCCTATAAAAAATCAGCGCTTATAAAACTTGAACAAAATTATCGTTCTACCGAAATAATTCTTGAAGCCGCAAATAAAGTTATTGTGAATAATACCGAAAGACTGAAAAAAGAACTTTTTTCGATTAAAGGTAAAGGCGATAAAATCACATGTTATGAAGCTGATTCAGAGTCAGCAGAAGCTGATTTTATTGTGCGAAAAATCATTTCAAAAGCAGGCGGTGTAAAAAATTATAATGATTTTACGATTTTGTATCGTACAAACGCTCAATCCCGCGCAATAGAAGAATCGCTTATGGCAAAAGGAATTCCGTATAAAATTATCGGCGGGCTAAAATTCTACGACAGGAAAGAAATTAAGGATACTGTTTCATATTTAAAAATACTTTTTAATCCTCAGGATAATATTGCCCTAAAGCGTATAATCAATGTGCCAAAGCGTTCTATCGGCAAAACTACTCTTGATAAGCTTAGTCAGATTGCTCAAGAAAAAGAAATAAGCATGCTTGAAGTTATTGAAGAAATTGATCTTTATCCTGATTTTAATATCCGCACAAAAGGTATTTTGACTGATTTTCTTGATCTGCTAAAACGTTTAGGAACAATGCAATCGACCATGACTTTAAGCGAATTCATTTCTTTTTTGCTTGAAAAAACAGGCTATATTGATGAATTAAAAGAAGAAGACTCAGTGGAATCACAGGCAAGGCTTGAAAACTTGCAGGAATTTATTAATGTCGCTCGAGATTTTGAAGAAGAATATGACGAAGTTGATTTGGGCGAATTTCTCTCACAGGTAGCACTGGTGAGTGATACTGACCAAATTGAAGAGGACAGTGAGTCTGTTACTCTTATGACGCTTCATTCCGCTAAAGGTCTTGAATTCCCGATAGTTTTTATTGCGGGGCTTGAAGAAGGTATTTTCCCTCATTCAAGGGCGCAAAATTCAAATTCTGAAATGGAAGAAGAACGCCGGCTTATGTATGTAGGGATTACTCGAGCCGAAGATAAATTGTTTTTGACTCATGCGAAAAGAAGACAAATTTGGGGTGAATATAAATATTTTAATCCAAGCAGATTTTTAACCGAAATTCCTGCCAAACTTATTGAAGAAGCAGGTTCTTACGGTGTTGCAAAAGTGGAAAGTACATTTAAAACAGCGGTTGAAAGCATAAGAAAAAAAACAATTGACTCCATGCCTGTTTCATCATCAACCGCAACAGGGTTTGGCAAAAATTTTGTTGCTCCGCAAATCAAAAAAAAGCAGGAAGAATCTCAAAGTCAGCCTCAAAAAATTTTTCAAAAACCCAATGTTAAAAAAATAGAGCGAACAATAAGTACGATTGCAGATGCCCGTGCCGCAATAGAAAAAATAAAAAATTCTAATCCAAGTTTTGAAAAAAAATCAGAGCCAATAGCTAAAGAAGTTCAAATCGAAGAACAAGAAACTAAAAAATTTGAAAATTTTAGCGTGAATACAAAAGTTTTCCATGACAAATATGGCAAAGGAACTATAAAAGAAATTGTAGAAATCAGTTCATCTTCTATGTATGTTATAGAATTTGAAAATGGGCTAAAAAAAGGCCTGGATGCTGATTTCGCCAAATTGACAAAACTGTCCGAATAATTTTAAAAACAAATTTAATACACATTGCTTAATAATAAAAATGGCGGTATTAAAGGATTTTTTGATTTTTTTGAGACAAGTCAATAAATTAAATCTAAAAGACCTTTACGAAGAGCCATTATCCAATTAAAATATATAAGTAATACTTTTTAAAGAGAGTATCATTTCACATGATGGTTCAAGGAACAACGCCGATAAGGCTGAATAAATTGGACGCATCGCCGGGACGAGAGAGATTTTACAATAAAGGATTGGATTTCTCATCGCATAGGCGAAAAGATTATCACAACATAAATTTACCCTGTTACGCAGGTCTGAGTTCGCAGAACCAGAATAAGAGTATAAAACTACAACAAAAAACCCTCGGAAAGAAAAGTGTATCTACACAAGTAACTTTCGGGGGTTTTTTAGCGCCTAATAATTTAAAATCAAAACCTGTACAAATTCATTCAAATATTGTTGAAAAATCCTTAAAAATCCTTAAGGAAGTTAATTCTGACCAATATAAAATTTGTGAACAATTTATTGGAAATTTTACATCCGCTATTCAAAAGGATGACAAATTAAGAACAAAATTAGGTTTTTCAAATGTTCAAATAAAATCCATGAGCGACTTTGCTAAAAATCCTAATCTTTGGGCCATTCCCGAAAGATCTTTGCCTGAAAGAACCGCAAGATCTATATTTTCTCCTTTGATTTCTGTTTATAAAAAAGGAAAAGAAGTTGTTTTTGATAATGATTTCGGAAAAGAAAATTTCTCAACCCTTTATAAAGATATTCAGACTGAAAAAAAACATGGCAAAATTATTTCTGAATACAAAAATG
>JAEWLZ010000017.1 GCA_023457295.1 Cyanobacteria bacterium OH_PDB_112 | reverse complement strand
AAATTAAAGAGCTTTATGGTTTCAATATTTTAGCCTTTAATTCAACAGTAATAATAGTCTTGGAGGCGGTTCAAATCCTGTCGTTCCGATTCTTTTCAAGAATCGTTCTCCAGGTTGAACCAAGGGTTTACCCTGCGGGTATCCTCATCTCTAGTTCGCTATGCTCACAGAGCTGAAGTCAAATCCTGCCCCAACCGATTCTTTAAAATAAAAGAAGATATATTAATATCAGAAAGATAAAGAGAAAAAGAAAGTAGTACCTTTTCCTTCTTCACTTTCAAACCATATTTTGCCTTTATGTGCTTCTATAATTTGCTTTGAGATATAAAGCCCCAATCCTGTTCCTATTTTTCTTTTTGTTGTCGGATATTTTTGAAAAATCTTTTTTTGGTCTTCGAGCGGGATTCCTTTTCCAAAATCTTGTACTGAAATTTTTATTTCCTTCTTTTCTCTAAACGAAGATATTTTAAGCTCTCCCGACTGTTTGCTGTGTTTTAGAGCATTACTTATAAGGTTTACTATAACACGTTTAATCATATCTTCATCAAGGTTAATCAAAGGTATTTGGGGATCCAAATTTAGAGATATTGTTATATTTTCGTCTTTTGCCAAGTGTTTTAGAGTTTGTGTGGCGCTTTTAATAATATTATTTATGTTTGTAGGCATAGTGTTAAGCTTAAATTCTTCAGAATCAAGATGGTACACTGTTAAAATATTATTAACAATACGAAGGATTTCATCGTTTATTTTATACATTTCTTCTAAATATTCAATAAAATCAGAAATTTTTATATTATCCTTATCCATTAATATAAATTCAATTATCTTTTGCTCGGAAAAAATCGGACTTTTTAAATCGTGTGATAAAGCGGCAATAAAAGTATCTCTGCTTTTCATGAGTTCTTTGATTTGTTCCTGCTTTTCATGAATTTCTTTTGTATAGTCCCATTCTTTTTCATAAACTTTGTTTATATTTTGCGCTAAGAGATCTATTTCATCTTTTGTTGAGATAGATATAGGTTCCGGTTTTTCTCCGGGTTTAAAGTTGGAAAGGGCTTTGCTTATCCGTGTTATTGAGGAGGTTAAATTGGAAACAAATGCAAATTGAATTACTAAACATATAAAATAGAAAAAAACAAAAGATGCATATATTTTTTCAGTGAAATGAAGGTCGAAAATAAAATTACCTAACATTACAAATATTATAAAAAATAATATCATATATAAATTAGGTAATAAAACCAGTTTCAAGCGAAATCTGTAATAATGAAAATCTTCTGTTAGTTGGTTTATTCCAATAAATACAAATAAGTTTCCGGCTATTCTAAATATATGTATTAAGTGTCTGTACCAAGAACCCATATAAGCTTCGTTGAGCAAATATACGCTACTTGCCGCTAAAAAAAAGATCCCCAAAATTAAAGGAGTAAATAGTTTTTTATCTTGTAATGCCCTGACAAAAATAAAGCTTGATAATGCGCTTATAAAGCAAAATACAGTCAAACTATTTAATAAATTAGGATAAATATCTCTACTTAAATTTATATTTAATATAAATATTTCTATTAAAATAATTAAAACAAAACTTCCCGCCGGTATAATAAAATCTTTAAAGCAGGGCTTTTCATCAGGGAGATTTTCTCTGATAAATAAAATACCTATTAAGCCTATGCTTTGATATAGTCTGTTTAAAAATACATTCAAAAATTCTATATAGCTGTTTTGAAAAATTACAAAAATATGTAAAATTTCAAAAACAGCTGATATAAAAAACATCGTGGCAAAGAAAATTATTTTTTTTTGATGAGTTTCTTTGTAAATGATGTTTGACTTAAAAATGATACCCAAAATAATGGCAATGATAATTAAGCCGTATAATATGTTGAAAGCATTTGTAAATTTAGGTATTTTTGAAAGATAATCAGAAATAATTATCATATTAAGCATTAGAATAACTCACCTTATAAGGTTGTACTTATAGGATTTAACCATATGTTGAAAGGTTTTTTGAATTACACATCTAGCTTAATTATATTTGTCGATAATTTGACTTATCCTACAACATTGATTGTTGTTTTTACTTTTGTCTTTTTATTTTCATCGACAATAATATATGCTTTCTTTTGTTGAATTTTTTCTTGCAACAGTTCAGGTGTAATGGCGTTTGCAGATTTGTGGCTATTGCTTATCAAAACTGTTATTGAGCCGTCAGGTTCTGTTTTTATTTTGTCCCCTAATGAAGCAAGCGCTCTTTGATATTTTGGAGGGAAATTTTGTACAAATTTAGGTTTTGTACCTTTTATTCCATTTTTCTTGTCTCCCTTAGTGTTAGGAGTTCCGACTTTGTTGACAACATTTACCAAAGTTACAGGTGTTCCTGCATCATCCCAGTCTTCACTTTTAACCATATAAACAAGAGGACCTTTACCTTTATTAACGTCTTCTTTTTTATACATATTTTCCAAAATCCATTTTTGAGCAGAAGAAAAATCGTATAAATCTTCAGGTACTACTTTTTCTTCTATCGTACCGTCAGGTTTTTCTAACTTTGTGATTCTGGTGAAAGTTCCTCTGTCTGTTTTTCCTGCAACTATATCAGGGTGTTCTTTTCTCGCTATTTCGACCATTTTTTGCATAGCTTCTTTGCTTATTATTAACCCTCCGGTGTTAGCGATATTTATACCACCTGTTTTTTCAGCAAGTTTTATTGCGTCTTTAAGTTCAGGTTTTTCAACAAATGAGGTTAAGGCCCTGTAATTGTTTAGCCTTCTTGGGTCGCCTTTGGATTTATGAGTTTTGGTTATAGTTACAACGCCTAATTGTTTGGCACATTCTTCAGGTGTCTTTTTTACTCCAAACATTAATAAGTGTTGCCCTTGTTCTTTCATAAGCGCAAAGCCTTTTAACAATTCTTCAGATTTTTTATTAAAAGCGTTATCTCCGCTCAAAATAATTGTATCTTGAATTTCATCAGGATTTTTCATGTAATGATCCATTACATGCCAGAAAGTACCGGCATTTTCAGTTTTTACATAATTTTGGTAACCTGTTTCAATTTTCCCTGAAGCTGTTTTAGTTTTTTGAGCACAAACAGCCATTAAAGAAAGGGCATGGTCAAGCATTGTAAAAGGTGGAGCTCCTTGTTCGGTTGCGAAGCGAGCATTAATTTTATTATAGGATTCCCCATTTATATTGCCCATAGCTTTTGATAATGCTTCTAGTCTTGTGCCTTTGCCACCTGCTAGTACAAATAATTTTACTTTTGGACCAAAATAATTTGCATCTATTTTAGCATTTTTCAAATTATTTGCTCTGGAAGCATAAAATTTCTCAAAAGTTCTGTTGATTTTTTTTATAGCTCTAGGCAAAATATCAGGTAAAAAAACTTGGTTGAAAGAATTTACTCCTTCGGCAATTTCTTTTCCGTGATTACATGCGGTAAGTGCTACATAAGCTCTTTGGAATGAAACGTTGGATGCTTGATTTCTTTTTGGACTTGTAAATTTGTTTTGATGCACACTATTGATTTGCATTTTTACCCCCTAAAAATAAATAGTCTACTATTACTCGATAATCTTGATAATATGTTTTAAAAAATGAAAATAATTATAAAAAATTAAAAGAGACATTATAGTAATAACAATAAAAAAATTTTTTTGATAGTAGAGTGTTTTTTTAACAAAACGAAACTTTGCAAAACTCTTTCAAATTCAAGTTTTTACTTGGCAAATCCAATTTTACATTTCTTAATAAAAAAAATCAGTAAAAAGATATTAAGAAATGTAAAATTGGATTTAATGACTTAAACTCAATAAAATAGGCTCTTTAAGGAATTTTTCAAAAAATTAAAATTACTTTACTATCAATTTTATTTCTTTACGATTTATATATATGTAGATAGTTAGTAAAGAAGTTTTTTATTCTGCATTTAAGTTTATTTATTTTAAGAAGGAAAAAATATGATGAAAGTATCAAGTAAAGGGCATGACTCAAATTTAAAATTAAAAGCTAATAATTTGACATCAAAGAAAGATTTAACATTTGCGTCAAATGAAAATTTAAAATTAAGCCATAATACGGGTTTAATATCAAAGTCAGCCAGTTCATCAATAGGAAGTGTTTCAAAAGCAACTATAAGGGCTAAAAAAGCCATTCCTGCTATGCAAATTACATTTAAAGGCAATACGGATAAAAAACCTAATCAATTTTTATCAATCGCTCCTGAAATGAAAGGTATCGCAGGTGGTAGTATAAATAATATTTATTCATCAGGAGGTCTCGGAGTAGTAACGGATGAAGCATCTAATAGCTGGGCAAACCATTATGCGGATAAAGGCTCTGATGTAAGAATTGTATTGCCTTACCATACAGATAATAATGCCTATGGTACTTCTGATTATCCGGGCGGGCTTACTGTAGCTAAAAAAGGCGAAGGTGGTAAGCTTGATTTTATACAAGTTCCCAACGATCATGTTCTTAAAGACGGGGAACAATTTACTGTATTGAATATGGGTAAAGATAAAGAGGGTAAAGATGTCGCAAACCATGCCATAGTAGAAGATACAGGTATTAAAGGTTCTATAAAAAGAGTAAAAGAAGATTTCTCCGGTCTGGAAGAAATTAAATATAGATTATTTAAAGTAAAAGGATCAGGACAAAAAAATGAGAAAGGGAAGGTACTCCCTACCGTATACCTTATGCATACACCTGAGGCAGCTACTTTCAGAAAATCTTATGATGTCGATGCTGTTAAAACAGGGAATGTAACTCCTAAAAATCCTGGGAATTGCGCATATGGCGGTTTTACTGATTTAATTTATGCTGATTTTGCAAGAGCTTCTTCTGATGCCGCTCCAAAACTGAATGATGCAGCTCATGGTGATTTCAATCCCGCAAATATTTGGCTTCACGATAGACAAGGTTTTGGTTTTGCAGTTGCTGCCGCTGAAGAATCCGCGAATGGAAATGAATATTTTAACGGATTAAAAGTTCACTCCAGTTACCACAATCCAGGACGTGGCGGTTATCAAGGATTTTTTGATAATCCTTTGGAATTTTTCAGAATTGTAGGAAGTGAAAGAGATTTTAATGCTCTTAAAGAACATCCTGATTACGATTTTGTAAAACAAATGTATACAAAAGGAGAAAAAGGTAAAGAAGCCCATTTTGCAGCTAGAGAAAAAGACCCATCTTTGGATATATTCCCTTCATTCAGAAAGTTATATACAAAAGAAGAAGCTGACAAATTGCAAGAAATTTTTGACCCTGTTATAGGTGGATTTAAAGATGATTTCGGTACATATAATATGTGTACGATACCTGTACAGGCAAATCGTCAGAATCCTTTTAATGCCTCTTTAGGTACAGTGTCAAGGAATTTCGGTAAAGAGATGAGTGACCCTGATACTCCTGAAATTGCTGAAGGTCTAACAAAAACTTTTGCAAGTGCACCAAGAATTGATGTGACAAACGGTGCTACACCTGCAAATATGAGGACCGGAGAAATCGGAACATTTGGTTCTAAAGATAACGGATTTAATAAGAAGGAAAATGGAATATTAGAAGGATATAATCCTTTCAGCCCTAAAGTAGATAAAGCTTTAAATAAAGTAACAAATATAGATGATATCTATACGGCAAAACAGAAAAATAAAGAATGGGCTATCAATACAATAGCTAAAGCTACTAATGATGGTAAATTAGCCGAGTTATTTTATGATGATTCACAAATAAAAGCCGGCTCAACTGTTTTGGGTGGGATATCCGAATATAAAGAAGGTGATAAATTATTCTTCGGATGGGGAAGACCCGATCCTCAAAAGAACTTACCTACTTCATTAGAAGCTTTCTTGAATTTCTATCAAAGAAAAGATGTTTCTAAAGAAGAGAAAATGAAAGTTAAATTTGTTGCTTGTGCAGGTCCTTATCAGAAAGATGATACTGATTGGAAAATTATTAACGAGCAAATGAAAAAGCTTGAAACGATTGAAGATGGAGCATTCAAAAAGAATGTATGCTTTATAAACGGTCGTTTTGACAGCAGATTGGCAAATGCTTCTGACTTTACTATTTTCACAAGCAGATATGAGCCTTGCGGTATTACTCCTCTAGAATCAGCTGCTGCTGGAACTCCGGCAATCTCAATTAATACAGGCGGTTCTCCTGACTTTATGAAACATTATAAAGGTGGAGATATAGGAGATGCGACAGGACTTTTAACTAAGTATCCGTACCGTGTAAAACCTGAATTAATTGGAGCTGACCCGAAATTGAAGGGTGAAGCTTTGGACGCTGTAAGAAGAGAAGCTTCTGCTGCTGATTTGTCAGATTTGATTAAAACAGCTACAGAAATAATTGCTGATCCTGTTAAACATAAGAAAATTCAGGAAAATCAATTCCTTCTCGATATAGATTGGCATAATAACAATGCTTTCAATCAAGGTAAATCAGCAAACGAAAAATATCTTGGTGAAGCTTTTGGCTTAAATAAAGATTTGACTTTTAATAAACCTCGAGTTAAAGATCCTTTGACTAACTTGAAGGGCAAATTCAAAAAAGTTGTTGCTACTGTAAAAGAAGCGGCAAGTCAGGCAACTGATAACGCAAAAGACGAAGCAAAAAAAGCAGAGAAAAGCTTCTTGAGTACAACAGGCGGAAAGATAACAGTTGCTTCAGTTGCGGCTGTTGCGTTGTTTGGCCTCGGATATTATTTATTAGGCCAAAAAAATACAAATCAAAAGAGTTAATAAATAAGAAAATCTAAAAAAAGAAACCGCTTTAAAAAGCGGTTTCTTTTTGTTTGAAATTAAATAAAAAATGAAAACCCCTTCGATTTAATCGGAGGGGATAGTTTTTGCTATTTTAGTTTTACGGTTTTATTTTGTTTTTATTTGGTTATTAGTTTGGTTTTGTTTTTGATATTTTTTCTTAGTTGTGACAATGTTTAGTCTTGGAAGTAAGTATCCTAAAAGAGCTGCTGTCATAACGATACCACTTATTTTGATGCAAGCTTGAAGATTTCTTGCTTTTTTCAACAACTTATTGTCGGCTTTAAGACCTTTGATTTCTCCTTCAAGGATGTCAAAGTTCTTATCTTTTGATTCTTGAGCTTTTTTGAGAGCTGTAATAATTTCTTCGTTGGTTGCATTTTCTTTATTTGTAATATTTTTAAGTTTGTCAGACAATCCTAAAATTTTCATGATTTTATTCAAATCGCCTTTATTTCTTTGAATTGTTTCAGAGAAAGTTATTAAAGGATTTTTAAGATTTTCAATGCCTGAGAACCAGTCTATAATTTGTTTTTGTGATGCGAAGTTTTTATTGGTTTTTTCTTGTCCTTCTTTACCTAACATTTTTGCAAAAGCTCCGCTATGTTTGCCTTGAGAGATTTGCATAATAGGGATTCCTGTTATTTTTGTAGCAAGAGAACCCATATAGTCATTCAATTTTGTAGCTCCGTAGCCTGCAATAACAACAGCAGGAATATCTCTTGTAAGAACTTCTCTTCTTTCATCTTCGCCTCTTGCTTCAAAGAATCTTGCCCCAAGCATAAATACAGTTCCAATAACTACAAAAGTCATTCTGCTGAAAGAATAATGGCTGTCAATATTACAGCTTTTTGCTAACCAATCGAAGCATTTTTTAGTAAATCCCGGATTGTTGTTTCCGGCAAAGCTTACATTTTGATTTTGTATTGGATTATTAGATTCGTTATTTCTTTTATTGTTATAACTGTAACGAGTATGGTTATTATAATTATTATTGATTATCATTTAGCACCTCCTTTTTTTGCAGGTGCATTTTCTGTTTTTAAACCTTCCAAGCCAGGGAACTCTTTTCCTGTTTGATAAAGTTTTGGAATAACAATCAAAAATGCTGATAATGCCATAGCAGCAAGAATATTTGTTGTTTGACGAATATGTTTTGCTTTTTTATGGAATGTTTCAATGAATTTTCCGATAGAATCAGAAGAATTGCTGGCTGACTTAGTTATATTTTCCAGATAATTAGGTATATCTGAGAGCATTTGGATTGCATTTAAGGATTTTTTATTTTCTTTTAGAGTTATTTCAATAGTTGAAGTATTGTCAATAAATTTGCCGTTAGCTTTGTTTAATTTTGTAATTGCTTCAGATAAATCTTTTTTGAAAGAAGCTTTTTGTTTATCAAACAATCCTAAAGGATTTTTGCTCTTATATTCAGAAGCTTTGCCCAATATTTCTCTTATTTTTGTTACATGATTACGTTCATTTTTGTATTCTTTTTCGTCAAATGCATTTGCAACAAAATTATCCAGGAATTTTTCCTTAATGTCTTTGGAGTTTTTCATATCTTTTATATTTTCGGAAGACTTTTCCATAATTGACTTAAATACATCAAGAGTATCTGTTGTAACCTGAGTAGCTTTACCTTTTAGCAGAGTCACAATGGCTAAAATTCCCGCAGGAATAAAGAAAAAAGCAGGACCTGATAAAACTTCTCTGACCATTTCTTCTCTGCCGGCTTTATAATTTAAATGTCCCAGTTCTTCTTTGTTGCGATTATACCCTTGAATAGTACGAGGAGCAGCCATGCCCAAAGTGTCAACGGTCAAAAACTCTCCCAAAAATCCATTATTTTCAATAAAAGTAGCAAAACCGACAACAGCATTACCGAAGTTTTGTTGTTGTCTTTTTTGTTGATATCTTTGGAGATTCGGATAATTGTTATTTACTGTCATTAACTAACTTTTCAACCATTCTAATCTAACCGCACTAAATAGCTAACTAAATAAAAAACAAACATAAAAATAATTGCTATTTTGGTCGGTTTTTTTTAAGAAATATTACATTAAAAAACTAAGTGCAAGTGTAAATTATACATTTATTATCTTTGTATGGCAATATTAGCCTGTATTTGGGTGATTTAATAATAACATTTCTTAATGTTTGCTTTTGTAAAATAATATTGCTTGTAAATCTACATTGTATTAAAGTAATAGAGGGCAAAGGGGGATTTTTATGGAATTTTTTACAGGTTTTTTTATAGGAATTATTATTTGTTATATTCTGCTTAATTTTACTGCCTTAAAAAATCTAAAAAGTCTTAGAGAGAAAGAACTTCTGGAAAAAGATGCTTTGAAAGAGGAGCTTTATCAAATTAAAGCTCAAAATTCTCAAAATGAACAAAATGAAAAAACGCTTATAAATTTGTTTGAAAATATTGCAACTAAGATTTTAAAAGAAAATACAAAAGATTTTGCCGAAACAAACCAAAAAGAAATAGAATCTTTATTAAAACCTTTCCGTGAAAATCTTTTTGAATTCGGACAAAAAATGGAACAGGTTAAAACACAAAATACGGAGCTTAAAACTCAAATAGAGGTACTTAAAAATTCAAGTGAAACTTTATCAAAAGATGCTCAAAATCTTGCAGAAGCTTTGAGGGGGAGTAACAAAATTCAAGGTAATTGGGGAGAAATTTTGCTCAAACGTATTCTTGAGGCTTCAGGTCTTGAAGAAGGTGTAAATTATAGCTTGCAGGATAGTTTTTCGGTTGACGGGAGCAGATTTCAGACTGATTGCATTGTTAACCTCGCAGAAAATAGAAATGTAATAATTGATTCAAAAGTATCTTTGGTGCCTTTGCAAAATTTTTATCAATCGCAGGATGAAATTTCAAAAAAAGAAAGTCTTAAAGAGCTTGAAAGGTCTGTGAAAAATCATATTGATACGCTCGATAAAAAATCTTATCAAGATATTGAAGAAGTAGGTGCGCCTGATTATATTCTTATGTTTATGCCTGTTGAGAGTGCTTTCAATTTGATGATTTCAGAGTTTGATGCAATTATGGATTATGCTTGGAAAAAGCGTGTTTTGATAGTAAGTCCTTCAACTTTAATGGTGGCTTTGCGTACAATAGCTTTATTTTGGCAACAGGAAAAGCGAAATCGCAATATCGATGAAATAGCAAGAGTCGGGGCGAATCTTTATGATAAATTTGTCGGAGTTATTGAAAATATTGAAGGTATCTCAGGCGGAGTTAAAAAAATACAAGAAAATTTGGATGGTGTTATATCTAAAATTTCAGGACATGGTGGAGTTGCATCGCAGGTTCAAAGATTGCAAGACTTGGGAGCAAAAACTAAAAAACAGATTTCAAAAGAGTATATAGAGGTAGAATAATGGCTGAAAAAATAGATATAGATTTAAGTAAAAAATTTCCCGAAGGTTTTGACAAGTCACAAAAAATTCATTTTATCGCAATAGGCGGTATAGGCGTAAGCGCTTTAGCTAAATGTTTTTTGGAATCAGGCTTCAAGGTTTCGGGTTCTGATATAAAAGAAAATAAAAATACAGAGTTATTGCGCAGTATGGGAGCAGAAATTTTTATAGGTCATAATGCCTCTAATTTAAATGATGCCGCCATTGTTGTCGCAAGTTCAGCTATTAGGGTTGATAATCCTGAAATCGTTCAGGCGCAAAAATCAGGTGTTCCTATTTATCATCGTTCACATGCTTTAGAAGCGATAATGAGAGGAGTAGGACAAAGTAAAAAGCCTGTTGGTATAGGATTTTCCGGGACTCATGGGAAAACAACCACAACCGGGATGTCAAGTCTTGTATTTGAGCTTTCCGGTAAAAATCCAACAAGTATAATCGGAGGTATTTTGCCTCAATTCAGTACAAATGCTAAACTTGGTGACGGCGGATATGTTATTGCCGAACTTGATGAAAGTGACGGAACAATAGTTTTGTATTCTCCTGATATATTGGTTGTTACTAATCTTGAGGTTGATCATGTTGACCATTATAAAGATGGTTTTGAACAGTTGTTAGAAACTTTTTCTGTTGTAAATTCAAATTTATCTGATAATGCAAAACTTGTTTTAAATGCTGATGATGCAGGCTGCATGGAACTTTATAAAAAAGCTGATAAGTCGAAAGTTATTTTATATTCTTGCAAAAATCTTGTTTCTGCTGATTTTACAGCCCAAAATATATCTTTAGATAATCTTTCAAGTTCTTTTGATGTTTATAAAAAAGACAAATTTTTAGGTAAAATAGAACTCTCTGTCCCGGGTGAACATAATGTTTCAAATGCTTTATCTGTAATTATTTCAGCTTTGGAATGCGGAATTTCTTTTGAGGATGTTCAAAATTCTATTAAACAATTCGTTGGTACAAAAAGACGTTTTGAGTTTGTTGGAGAATTTAACGGAGCAAAAATTTATGATGATTATGCGCATCACCCGACAGAAATAGTCGCTACATTGAATAGTGCAAAACAACTTAAGAAAAGGATTGTGGCTGTTTTTCAACCTCATCGTTATACTCGCTTGGCAGGTTTTTGGGAAGATTTTAAAAAATCATTTTCAGGTGCGGATGTACTTTTGGTTGCAGATGTTTATGCCGCGGGAGATGAATTTTTGCCCGAATATAATTCCGAGGTTTTTGCAAAGCAAGTTAGAGGAGCAAATTATTTAAAAGGCAGTATTGATGAAATAACATCAAAAGTCGCCGATTTTATAATGCCTGATGATATCGTTTTGACAATTGGGGCAGGAGATATAACGCAATTGGGGTATAAACTTTGTCAAAAATAATCGCAGCGCAAAAAATTGATTTGTCTAAAGAAACCACATTTCGTGTAGGCTGTTTTGCTAATGAAGTTTATCTGCCTTCTTCGGTAGAAGAATTTTGTGAATTGCTTATTTCAAAACCTTATGCGGAAATCTTAGGCGCAGGGTCAAATGTGATTGTATCTTCTGAAAAAGTTGATGCTCCGGTTATTCTAACAAGAAATCTAAATGCTTTTAATATCGAAGATAATATTTTAACCGTACAATGCGGAGCAAAAACGGCAATTTTAGCTCAAAAGACTCTTGAGGCAGGATTATCGGGTTTTGAATTTTTAACTTGCATTCCCGCATCAATAGGAGGTGTGGTTTATATGAATGCTTCGGCGCACAAACAGGCAATATCTGATGTTATAATCAGTGCCAAAGTGTTTGATATTGCCGAGAAAAAAATCATAGAGCTTTCAAAGGAAGAACTCGAACTTTCATACAGGACTTCAGTCTTACAAAAGAAACCTTATGTTTTGATTGAAGCAGTGTTTGAATTGCAAAAAAATTCTCAAATTCATATAAAAGAACGTATGGAAGCGAATAAGGCTTATAGAGCAGAAAATCATCCTTCTATGAAAACGCCTAATGCGGGCAGTATTTTTCGCAACCCCGAAGGAGCTGTCGCAGGAAGACTTATTGATGATTCATGTCTTAAAGGAGCTTCTCTTGGTGGAGCAAAAGTAAGTGAAATCCATGCGAATTTTATTGTTAATGAAGATAGAGCCACATCCTTTGAAATATTGTCGTTAATGTCTTTTGTGCAGGATGAAGTGCAAAAAAAATATGGCTATAAATTGAAACCTGAAGTAAAATATATAGGTAATAGTGAGAAAGAAGAAAAAATATGGCAAAAATTGAACAGTTAGTTCCAAAAGAAACCAAAGTAGGTGTTTTATATGGCGGAATGTCAAATGAACGTGAAGTTTCTTTGCGCTCCGGCAAAAACTGCTACGATGCCCTTTTGCGTTTGGGGTATACAAATACCGAGCTTATTGATGTTGATAAAAATATAGCTCAAACCCTTGTAAATAAAGGTATTGACGTGGCTTACATAGCACTTCACGGAAAGTATGGTGAAGATGGTTGTATTCAGGGGCTTCTTGAAATTTTGGGTGTGCCTTATACTGGATGCGGACCTATGGCAAGTGCTGTTTCAATGGACAAACATATGACAAAGCAGGCTCTTTTAGGGGCGAAAATTCCTCTTATAAAGTCAATTATGGTAAAAAGTTCTGATGAAGTTAAGGATGGAGTCGAACTTAATTTTCCTGTTATGGTAAAACCTTCAACAGAGGGGTCAAGTATCGGAATGACAAAAGTCGAAAATCCTGAAGACCTTTATTCCGCTGTTGAAAAGGCTTTTGAATGTGCAAGCGGAGTATTGATAGAAGAATTTTTAGAAGGAGTCTCCATTACAATTGGGGTTTTGGATTTTAATGGAGAAACTGTGGCTACACCTATTTTGGAACTTCGTCCGAAAACAGGTTGGTATGATTATGAAGCCAAATATACTAAAGGTTTAACAGAATTTATTTTGCCTGCTGAATTATCACCTGAAGTTACAAAAAAAGCACAAGATTTTGCAATAAAAGCTCACAAAGGTGTTATGGCATCAGGTATGAGCAGGGTGGATTTTTTGGTGGTAGGTGATATTCCTTATTTGCTTGAAATAAATACAATTCCCGGAATGACCGATACAAGCGACTTGCCTGCGCAATCGCAAGAAATGGGCATTTCTTATGATGAGTTGGTTCAGATTATATTGAATAGTTCAACTCTAAAAAAACATTAAAGGATAAGAATGAACGAAGAAAATGACAGACTAAATAAACGACTTTCAAGACGCTCTGATTCGGAAGCGCAGGACAGTTCTGTCAAAAAAGTTCAGGAACGCAAACAGGGGAAATATTCCAGACGTCGAGGTATAGCCCAACAAAAACGACAACTTGAATATTTTAAAAAACGACGCAAACTTAGTCATATAAAGATTTTTATTTCAAGAATGAGGGTCTTTTTACGTCTTTGTTCTATCACATTTTTGGGACTTTGTTTTGTTTTTCTTGCAAAGCATCATGGTTGGTATTTACCAAAAACCAGTTTTGATACTTATCCTAATGAACACTTGCAGTTTGAGGGTAATGTTATTACCCCGAATATGAGTCTTTTGCAGGCAATTCGGAAGGTCAATATTCCTAATAAACCTGTTTATAGGATAGATACTGCAAAATTTGAAAAAGAGATTAAGAAAATTTCTTCCGTAAAACATGTTTATGTAAAGCGTTTTGCTTTTCCTGCGAGTCTAAAAATCGTAATTGAAGAAAAAACGCCTGTTGTTTCAATTGCACCGAATGAATCTGTACCGCCTCTTGCGGTTTTTGCCGATGACGGTACTCTTATAGGTAGAGAGTTTTTGCCTGCTTGCCATAATTTGCCTACTTATAGAGTTTTGACTTACGAAGATTATTATCAATGGAATAAAAAACAGATAGAGTATTTGCAGTTTTTGGCAAAGACCGCGGAAATGTATTCAAATGAAAAAGTTGAATATGTAGACCTCCGTAATCCTGATGATGTACGTATAAAGCTCCAAACTGTTTCGGTAAGATTGGGACAGCTCAATAGAAATGTTTTCAAACGTCTCAAAAAAATTAGTGCAATTTTACCTCAAACGGCAAATCTTAATCACCAGATAGATTATGTCGATTTGCGTTGGGAGGATTCTGCGTATATCAAGCTCAAAAATAAAAACGGTCAGCCCGATAATTTGCCTGACTTGGAAGAACCGAATAACTAGAGAGTTTTTTTGCAAAGTTTAATAATTCGCAAAAAGAAGCGGAATCTTTTGGACTCCGCTTCTTTTTTTAATTTTTTTAATTGTTTATTTAGCTGTTGCATATGTACTTGCCATATTTCTTTTCATTGTTAGTTCAAGTATTTTTTTGCTTTCTTTTTCATTTCTAGCACTTAACAATGTAAGATATGCTTGGTCAATTACAGTTAATTTATCTTTTAGGTATAATGCTTCCGGAGAATTTTGGTCTGCTATACCTTTTAATTTTTCTTTGGTTGTTGATTCGATTTCTTGCAGTTTAGTCATTCTTTTAGAATTCGTTGCTTCTGTTTTAACTTTTGAAATTTTTTGACCATCGAATACAGTATCTTGGATTTCACTTTTAGCCTTTTTCAAGCTTTCTTGAGCTGCTTCATTTGATAAAGATTTTATTTTTGCCGCTTCTTTTCTTGCTTCTAATTTTTTTTGAAATGGATTTAAGCTAGAATTTTGATTATTTTCATTTATTAATTTTCTTTGTTTAACAGCTTCTTTCATTTTTTGATTAGTTGCAATTTCGCCTTGTACTTTATCTAGTTCTTCTCTGTAATAAGGCAAACGTTCAGGAGCTATATTTCCAGAATTTATGTCATCTTGAAGTTTAGTTGCTTTTTTAGATAATTGGTCATATCTTTCGCATAATTTTACTTGTTTTGGGCTCAAAGCTTGACTAGTAACAGGTTTTGCTTCTGCTTTAGCAACTGCTGCATCAGGAGTAACATCAGGAGTTTTTACTTCATCTGTTGCGTTTTTTGCTACATTTGCAGTTTCTTTTGCCCCTTCTTTTTCAATGTTTTGAAGTTTAACAAATCTGTCTTGGTCACGGAAGAACAAATCTCCGTCTTTGCTATATAATGTGTTTGCTTTACCTACTTGTTTATAATCTTTTGCTGCTTCTGAAATAACTTTGTCATCAACATTTTTGAACCAGTTTAGGGGGTTTAGATTGCCTTTGAATGTATCCCAGACAGGAAGTTTATGAGTTTCTGATATGATTTTGTCTGTTGCTTTACCGTCAGCCGCTTTAGCGACTTCTATACCTGCTTTATTTACATTCAATTCTTTAAATAAGCTTGTTGCTTTATAAGTTTTTCCGCCTGCAACAAGTAAAACAGTTGCTGCTGTTGCAAGAGCCATATTTCTTAGGCTGAAAATGCTTTTCTTCTCTTCTTGAGCCGGTGCATATTGTGGAGCTCCTGCAAAATTTGTTTGAGATTGAGGAACAGTTTGTGGAACAACAGTTGTTGCATCTTGTACAGCTGGTGCTACAGGAACTTGATAAAGTGCTTGTTGAAGAGCTGGACTTGTTGGATTAATACTCATAATATAAACTCCCTATTGATTAATTCGCATAAAAGTTAAGCCTTTTAGACATCGTCTATTAGCTTTTTTTCTGACATCACCTTAACGATGATATAATTGCTTCCCTATGTTTATATAAACGTTCACTTTTGAAGAAAATTGCTATTTTGGTATCATTTGTGTTAAGTTTCCTTAACACAATGCCTTAAAACCTCTAGAATAAGGGCTTTGAAAAACAATAAAAGCGAAGTTTTTGACTCCGCTTTTATTGTTTTTTCGTATTTTAATTTTTTTAATCTGTTGTTATTTTATTAATTGCGTTTTGAATTTCTGTCATATCTTTTTTTAGGCTCTCTGCTTCAGAACAATTTTGGTCTTGCAATACGTTAATTTTTTCTAATTTTGTTTGCATAAGAGCTTCGAGTTGTTCTTTTCTTGATTGATTTATCTGAATTGCTTCTGCGTCTAATTTTTGTATAATTAAATTTTGTTTATCTTTGCTCAAAGGAGACAGAATTTTATTTAGATTTGGTTCTTTATCTTTTCTAAAGATAGAAATAAATTTATTTATTTTACTGTTTTTTATCTTATTACTATGTTCTTTTATTTTTTCAATATCTTGTGCATCTATTTCAGGGATATTTTTAAGACATTCTTCCAAATCAGGTGTCGCCGTGCGGACTTCTTTACCGCCAAATATATCACTTATCAAATCTTTTACTGTTTTGGGCTGAACATTTTTATCTGTTTCCGGTTCTATTTTTTGAGATTCTATTTTTTCTGGCGTATCTGTTTCAGTTTTTGTCTTGTTTTCAACTTCTTCGGTTTTATCTTTGACTTCTTCTGTTTTTGAAGTATTTGAAACTTCATTAGAATCTTTTTTTCTGTTTTTTATGATATCTATTGCTGATTCATGTTTTTTGCCGTCTTTTTGAATAGCAGCATTTCCGTTTAATATAACGATATCATCATCTGCATTTTTGAATATTTTTCCGTCTTTGATATCTGTATATCCTGCTTCGGTAAGTTTTTTGGCTGTTTCTTTGTTTTTAAACCAGTTTAATGGATTTAGGTTTTGTACAAAAACTTTTCCTGCCGCAAAGTTACTATTATTACTATCAAGAGTACCGTTTTTTGTAGCATCTTTAAAAATACTGCCGAGTTTTGCGGTTTTATAAGTTGAAATGCCTAGCAATGTTGCAACGGCGCCAATTATTATTAAAGGAATAGGATTTATTGTTTTTTGAGGAGCATAATTTGTTGGCTCATAAGAGTCAGTTTGTTGAGGCTGCTGAATAGGTGCAGATTGTTCTCTTGTAACTATCTGAGTTTGAGGTCTTATAACCTGAGGGTTTTGACTGAGTGATAAATCTGTACTTGCAACCATAAAACAACCTTTTATTTTTTTACCAAAAAATGGTATTACTAACCTACGGTTATATAAACAAAAGTTGTTGCTTAAAATTGCTTTTTTAGTTGTTCTTTTATTAAGTTATGTAAAGTTATGCATTAGAACAATTATTTTTTATTGAAAGTAATTTCGTCATTTTCTACATCAATCAAAATAGTATCTCCGCTTGCAAAATTGCCTTTGAGCAGCATTTTTGAAAGTGGTGTTTCGACTTCATGCATAATGACCCTTTTTAAAGGTCTTGCGCCGTAAGCAGGTTCATATCCCAAATTTGCAAGGCAATCTTTGGCTTCCTGAGTTATTTCAAATTTTATATTTTGTTCAATTAAAAGTCTTTTGAGATTTTCAAGTTGGATGTCGACAATTTTGTTAAGGTCAGAAAGTGTAAGCCCTTTGAAAAATACAATTTCGTCGATTCTGTTCAAAAATTCGGGTTTAAATTGCGCTTTCATAATCTCCATAACACTGTCTTTTGTTTTATCAAAGTTTTCTTGTGAAAACATCGATGAAACAGTATTTTCGAGGATTAAATGCGAGCCGATGTTACTTGTCATAATAATTACTGTATTTTTAAAGTCGACTGTACGACCTTTTGAGTCAGTCAAACGTCCATCATCGAGAATTTGCAGCATTATATTGAACACATCAGGATGTGCTTTTTCAATTTCATCGAAAAGGATTACGCTATAAGGTTTGCGACGAACTTTTTCTGTAAGCTGCCCGCCTTCATCGTGTCCTATAT
>JAEWLZ010000016.1 GCA_023457295.1 Cyanobacteria bacterium OH_PDB_112 | reverse complement strand
CGTAGCGGCGGAGATGATCGTTGGTAGATTTTCAAGTATGGCGCTCCCGATCGCTCCGATAATTTTCATTCCCGAATCCACGATCTGCGGAAGATATTCGATGATTTTTTCAACGATCGCGCCGAGTGTATAAGCAACGACGTCCATCATCTTGCCGATGTCTCCGTTTGCATCATTGATACCTTTAGTAAATTGTCCGAGTAGCGATACGCCGTCTGTTGATAGCTGCGTTAAAACAGGAAGAAGGACTGTTCCCAGCGCGTTTTTCGCTGCGCTTGCTCCTACTTTGAGGTATTGCAGTTGGTCGTCCAGTTTTCCGAACGCGTCTAGCGTTTTCCCGGACATCACATATCCGGCTTCTTCCGCCTTTTCCCCGAGCTCTTTCAAGCGTTTGGAACCCGCTTCGATCAGCGGGTTTAATTCCTGGGCTGATTTACCAAGTAGTTGCATTCCGAGCGCGTCGCGCTCGGTTTCGTTCGTTACTTTTCCGAGCGCATCGATGACTTCCCAGTAGACGTCCTGGCTGTTTCGTAGTGAGCCGTCGGAATTTTTAACGGAAACGCCCAGCTTTTTATATGCATCTACCGTCAATTTCGTTCCGTCCTGCGCAGATTTCATCGATTTGATCTGTTTGGCCATGCTCTTTGTGAGCGTTTCGAGAGGAACATCTACCAATTCGGCCGCATATTTATACTTTTGCAGCTCGTCCGTAGATATTCCGGTTTGCGTAGAAACCGTTAAAATATCGTCTGCAAAAGATGCCGCGGATACGGAAGCCGCAACCAACGCAGACCCGGCGGCTACGGCTGCGGTTGCAACGGCGGCTACTCCAACGGCTGCGGCGTGCAGGCCCTTTGAGAACCCAGCCCCAAGGTGTGCGGAAACCGATTTTAACCGGTCTCCCCATTTATTTGTTTTGTCAGAGGTGTCGTCAATTTCCTTACCGAGTTTCTCGGTATCGTCGTCGGCCGATTTTTCCTTTTTTCCGAACTGATCGATCTCGGTTTGGTTTTGATTGAGCTCACCCTCCATTTTGTTGAGAGCTGCCGTCGCGTTGTTGAGCTTGATGCGGTAGGAGTCCGTCTTGCTGTCGCTTTCTCCGAACGCCTTCGCGGATTCCTCTACGGCACGGGAAAGGGCGCTGACGATTTCTTTCTGCTGCGAAATCTCCTTTTGCAGGATCTCGCCTTTTTTTGTCAAGCCCTCGATGCTCGAAGAATTTTCACCATATAACTGTGTGTTCAGCTTCATTTCGGAGCCTAAAACCTTCAGGCCCCGATAAGCGTCGTCCAGCGATTTCTTAAATTCCGCGGCGCCGTCGATTGAGAGCGTGGTTAATATTTTTCTTTCGTTTGCAGGCATCAGCCATGATCTCCTTCCAAGCGCCTAAGTCCATGCTGCTCGTCGTCGTAATCCCGTTTCCACAGAAAAAGGTCCTTGATTTTCCCGGGAGTGAGCAAGTATGCGTGTTCTTCGGAAAATCCACACTGCATCGCATATCCGAGCAGGCGCAGCGGAGTTAACCCGCTGCGCCGCTCGCGTTTTTTGATTCAATCTCCTGCAGCCCAAGGTCGATGGGCCCCGATTGTTTTTCGTCTTCGCGCTCCATCGCGGACCCCGCCCGGATTGCTGCCACGAAGGCGTCAGTGGCGGTTTTCATGTCGCGTGGTTTCAGCAGAGCGCCGACAACGTCAGCCGTTAAAAGTTCGACTTTGGAAGATTTGCACTCGAGGTTATGCAGAAACGTCCCCTGGTTCGCCATCACGGAAATCAGCCAGGGCAGCTCGGCCATGATTTTAGCCTTTGCTTTTGACGCCTTATGCTGTTTTTCCCGTTTAATTTCTCCGATATCCTCCGGATTGATTTCCGGCACCTCGAATAGGTCAAACAGCTCGTCCGTTCCGCCGAATTTATCGACGAATAGCGCCATTGCGGCGAGCGAGAACACTAAATAGTATTCCCGCCCGCCGATCGTCAGCGGTACGCCTTTTTCGTACATAAGCTCTCCTTTTTACGCCGCGACCGTATATGCCGCGGAAAGTACCTCGGAGTTGTTCAGGCCCGGTTTGATGGCGATTGCCTTGATGGTCATCGCCTCGAATACCTTGGGCTTTGCGGCCGCGGAATAGATCATGCTGCCGCTGGTTGGAGTGCTTCCGTCGGTCGTGTAGTAGATCACGGCTCCGCTGGTTCCGCAGGAAATGGCGATTTCCGTTCCGCTGGCCACTTCGCCCGCAACAGGGGATGCCGTCGGCGTTGCGACCGTGGAAACCGGAATGCCGGCAAAGGTGTTGATGAACGCCTGCGCTGCGGCATAGGTGCTGAACGCTGCGAACGCTTCCCATGACACGCTGCCGCTTTCGTCGAGGTATACGCCCATCATCATCCCCTCGAGCGCAGGCGATTTCCATTCGACGGACTGTCCCTTTGTCTGGCTTTCGTAGGTTTTCTGGGAGAATTGCACCTTGTGGTGCCAGTGCGCTTCGTAGGTGATGATCGCGACGCCGTCGACGGTGTTCTGTTCTTTCACGATGTAGCCGAAACCGCCGGGCGTCGATACGGCGTCGGTGATGTTGTAAACGTAGTTCGGGCTTTCCCCGGTCCTCACGGCGCCAAGGAGCGCCATCCTTTCGTCCATCGTCAGGAATGTCGTTGCGAACGCAAGCGTTCCGCCCGCGATGCCGTTGTCGTTTTCGGCAATCACGTCGCTTGCATAGATCGGATTTCCGGAAGAATCCACGTAGGTCACGTTCGCGGAGATTGCGTTTCTCAGCACAACAGGCGGCCCGTATACC
>JAEWLZ010000015.1 GCA_023457295.1 Cyanobacteria bacterium OH_PDB_112 | reverse complement strand
AGATATAACAGATACTATAAGAAATTCAATTAATATTGATGAAATTGAAAACAGATTTGTTTCAGAAGTAGGACAAATATTTGAAGCTGATAGGGTTTTTATTTCGAGATTAAATCCTAAAAAAAATATTTTTGAGCCATTTTCCAAAAATTCCGAATATCTTTCAAGCGTCAACGTAAAAAGCAATTCAGGATTAGAATTAGATAGTTATAAGGGTTTTGGAGATATTTTAAGAGCAGATAAATTAATAAAATTTCATAATTATAAGGATTTTATCCAAAAAAACAAAGGAAAAATAGATGAAAGTTACTTATACAAATATGATATAAAATCGTGTCTTGCTTTACCTATATTCTATAAAGAAAAAATGTACGGAGCTCTTGTAATTCAATATACTGAAAAATATTATGCTTTTCTTGATGAAGAAGTAGAACTTCTGAAAATTCTTACAGGTCAAGCGGGGATAGCTTTTTATCAGGCAGAGCTATATGAAAATCAGAAAAAAACAGCCTCGAAAGAAAAAATATTAAAGGATATTATATCTGAAGTTAAACTTACAAGAGATTTGCAAGAAGCTTATAAAAAACTTTTAAGAAAACTGTCATTAATATTTGATTTGAATAGGGCTTTATTTCTAGAATCTTCTAAAATAAATCCTGAAGAATTAAATATAAAATATGAATATACAGAAAAACGAAAAGGTATAGAGGTTAATGATATTATATTTCCGCAAGTTTGTATAGAAGAGTTTTTGTGTTTGATTCATAAGCTTAAACCTTTAATATTAAACGATGTTGCGAATTGTTATCCCAATGAAACAGCTGAATTTTTTAGAAAATATAAAATACAGGCTTTAATGTCTTTCCCTTTTGTAAAATATAATAAAGAAATAAAAGTATTAGGATTTGTTGTTCTTTGTTCTGACCATGTGCGCAAATGGACAGAAGATGAAATAGATTTGATGAAAGCAATAAGTGATTCTGTTGTTAGTGTTATTTGGGAAATAGAAAAATTCATCGAAACTGAAGAATTGCGAGATTCTTTTGTTTCCACTTTGGCTCATGATTTTCAGGTTCCGCTAATAGGAGAACGTGTAGCCCTTGAATATCTTTTGCAATATTCATCGGATGATTTGGGTGAAAATACTAATATAATAAAAGAAATTTTTGAAAATAATCAAAAAATAATAGAATTATTAAATCAATCTGTGGAAATTTATAATTATGAATCAGGGAAGAAAAAATTAAATTTTATGACTTATAAATTAGATAAGATTTTAAATGAGGCAATACAATTATCTGAAAATAATGAGGATTTTAAAAAAATTAAAATAAAATACTTAAGGCAAGATTCCCCATCATTTGTAAAAATTGATATGAAAGAATTGATGAAAGTTTTTGTTGTTTTGATTGAAAATGCTGTTAAACACAGTCCTGAAAATGAAGAAGTTGAAATAACATATTTTCATAAAAATAACAGAGCCATTGTAAGTATAAATAATAAAGGAAAGCCTATTCCATTTGAAATTCAGGAAAAAATATTTAATCGTTATGAAATGGCTCATGCAATAGAGAGAAAAATAGGTGCCGGAACTAATTTATTTTTGGCCAAAAGGATTATCGAGGCTCATGGAGGTACTATTTGGTTTGAAACAAGTGAAATATCAGGTACAACTTTTTATGTGGCATTACCTTTATATGCTAATCTTGTAAATTAAATTTATTCATATAACCATTGAACAAAAATTATCTTAAAAACTTTGAAACAAAAGGAGATGTTTCACCTCTGCGCAAAAAATGTCCTGAAGGACCTTCTTCGAGAAATTCTGAAAACCAAGACTCGTGCTCAAGCTCTTCATTTAATATTGCTTGCGCCAAGTCATATGTCCTATGGTCTTTGCCTGCGGTCATATTGCAAATCTCATTATAACCGTATACCGCACACCTTTCAGCTTTTACAAGCACCTTGATAATTTCTTTAGTATTATGCTTATCCTCGGGCAATGAAGCAGGAGGACAGGCTGATAGATTATGAAACTCAAGCATAGAATCAGGCAGTTTACCACCCAGCTCGTATATTCTAGGCATTAGAGCTTCAAAATGATTTCTGTCTTCTATTCTTGCTATTTCAGCGATTTCTTTCACTCCTTCGCCATCAATCCCAATCAAATTTGCCCTCAAAATTGTATAATAGTAGTATGTTGTAAGTTCTGCAGCAGCATTTTTTATGAGCAAATTAACTAATTTTTCAACATCTATTCCCGCTCTTTTAATAATATCAATAGCAACTTTAGCCATGAAAAACCTTCCTTTTTATTATAGAAACACCCAAATATTAAGATGATTTTTCTCAGATTAATATTAGTAAAATGGTTATAAACTATCGACCGTTACCAAGTATAGGCTACGCATTAGAGAAGTATAAACTATTGCTGATAAGCCTTTGGAAATTTGCTGGAGCTATATGGCAGTTAAAACATAGCCGTTGCCATCCCTACCGTATTTTTTAGGGAAATTGTATTTTATTCAATTGTCCTCCTCGTTCTCTCCCCTGTCTTTGTCCCTAAGATAAAAGTCCTAAAATTATTTCTTTATTAATGTTTTTCGTTTGTTTAAACATTGTTGAAGCAAAATTTTGTGAAATTTGAGTTTTTAAGTATCCCGCCTGAGTTTTAGCCATATCTGCATCCATGATATTGCTTTTGGTTTCGCCATAGCCCTGAATTCTGCTGTCAATTGTATTTAGCGTACTTGTAAGTTTATTTATCGAAGAACCGTAGCTACTCCGCACT
>JAEWLZ010000014.1 GCA_023457295.1 Cyanobacteria bacterium OH_PDB_112 | reverse complement strand
ATCCCTGCAATTATCGAACATACTAAAAAAGCAATTTATTTGGACGATAACGAAATCACAATATTAACTCCTAACAGTGTTGAGTTTTTTAATGCGGAAGGTGTTCCTATTGAAAAAAAAGTAGAAGTTCTTCCTTGGGAACCCGTTGCTCTTAGTAAAATGGGCTTCAAGCATTTTATGCTTAAAGAGATACATGAACAACCTGATGTAATTAGACAGGTTCTATTCGGAAAATTGGCTGATATGAGCCAACCTATTCCTTTGGACGAAGTAACATTAACTCCAGAAGATCTCAAGAACCTTAACAGGATTCAGATTATTGCTTGCGGCACATCTTTACACGCCGCAATGGCAGGAAAATATGCCATAGAAGAGCTTTGCGAAATCCCTGTTGATGTTGAGGCCAGCAGTGAGTATATTTATCGTAAAACTCTTACAGGTAAAAATACCCTTGTAATAGGTGTATCTCAATCAGGAGAAACAGCGGACACAATAACTGCAATACGTCAGGCTAAAGCCCAAGGTGCGCATATTTTGATTATTACGAATCGTCCTGACTCAACAATGGCGCGTGAAGCAGACAGTTTAATCGCTATTAATGCGGGTATTGAAGTCAGTGTGGCGGCAACAAAATCTTACACGGCACAGCTAATCTCTTTCTATCTTTTAGCTCTATATATCGCCGAATTTAAAGGAATTGTCGATAAAAACAGACTTCGTAAAATCAAAGAAGAAATGATTCAAATTCCTCAAAAAATTGAAACTGTATTGAGTGATAAAAGTGAAATAATTAAATGTGCGAGAGCTTTTGCTAATTTTAAAGATTTTATTTATATTGCTCGTGGAATTAACTTCTCTGTGGCTCTTGAAGGTGCTTTAAAACTTAAAGAAATCAGCTATATTAATGCAACAGGGTATCCAGCCGGAGAACTTAAACATGGTCCTATTGCGATGCTTGATGATACAATGCCTGTACTTGCGATTTTAATGGATGGGGTTGTTTATGAAAAAGTTTTATCAAATGCAGAAGAAGCAAAGGCTCGTAACGCAAGACTTATAGCTTTAACATCATCTAATGATGAAAAACTTGAGGATTTATTCGAATTTATATTAAGAGTTCCTAAAGTCGACGAGCTTTTATCGCCTATCGTAACAACAGTTCCATTGCAGCTTTTGGCTTATTATATAGCTGAATTTTTAGGTAAAGATGTAGATCAGCCTAGAAACCTTGCAAAATCCGTAACGGTTGAATAATGAAAGTTGTAAACAAGCAATTCAAAATGCCAAAAACTGATAATATTTCAACAGATTATGTCTTGAACTATTTTAAAGGACAAAACATTATCAGGTGGGCAATTGTAGACATTACTGAGAAATTTTATATCGTTGATTCTGCAGTAATTACAAATGAGTTTCAATTGTAGGTTTTACAAATTTTGAAATAATATGTTCTGAGAAATGGTCAATTGGTTTAATTGCAAGACTAAGCGCTGCAAGACCTATGGCAGCAGATCCCATATTACGCAAACCGGATTTAGGCGGAATTGGTTTACCTGATTTTTGTGCTTGTTTTTTCACAACAGCAGGTATAACTGTAATATAATCTAAAACAGTACCAAATTTTTCGGCAAAATTTCTAAGAGCTTTTATTTGTTTTGAATATCTGCCTTTAGGTTCTGCATGGGGTTTATCAGAAAATTTAGAAATAATATTATTCAAAGTTTTGTTTTTAGTTATAAAATTTTTAACAGAATTCTTAGTTGGATTTAAAGGATGACTATCAATAACTTTATTTCCTAAAATTTGTGCACCTTTTACAGCCGCAGTCGGAAAAATAACGCTCGCCATCATCTGAAAAATAAGTTGTGTCGTAGCCCTTTTATGACAAGGCTTTTTGGATTTTTCATCATTATTATAGCCTCTTTGATATTTATCACTTGTGTCCATAGCAATATAACTCAAAGCAGGAGCATAACTTATAAGTTCTCCGACAGGACCTATAATCGGCGAAATCGCGGCACCAAGTTCATTTGTAAATCCTAAAAGCCTTATAGGCGTTTCAGAATAAACATCTACAGGCTTAGAAGCCTTTTGTGTATGAATTTGCCCATTGTTTGACGATTCAACTGGATTTATCATATTTTATATATTTAATACCTGACCATACCTAAACTACTATAATGTTACAAACCCAATGTCTTGAAAAAATTTACAGAAATTATAAAAATATTACAATACTTTAACTTATTTTTTCAATTCTTTTAATTTTTTCTTTACCATTTGCATAGGTATAGATAAGGTTTTATTACTATTTAGAGCTTTTTCTAAATTGTCTATAACTTTTGAATTTTCACCCATTTTTTGATAAATTTGTGCCAAACAGATATGAATATCACCTGTAATTTCATTATTTTCAAGGGTCTTATTAATTAAATCTAAAGCTTTTTGGGCATGACCTTCTTTAAGATAAATTGTCGCCAAAACCCTTGCTGCTTGGGCGTCTTTAGGATTTGTTTCAATAGTTTTTTTAAAATATGCTTTAGCTTTATCAATTTCATATTGACCAAGCGCTATACAACCCAGATTGTAATATGCCCAACTATAATCAGGGCTAATTGAAATAACTTTTTGATAGTTTTCAACAGCAATATCTGTCAATCCTTGTTTTTGGAATTCTTGTGCAAGATAAAAATAAGCATAAACATCATTTGAATTAAGTCTTAAAGTCTCTTGCAAATGTTCTATTGCAGTATCCGAATCGCCTTTTTTTATATATTGCAAAGCAATATTAAAATGCGAATTGGAATCGGCAGGATCAAGACCTATTGTAATTTTATAAAACTCTATTGCTTTATCAGCTTCACCTTTTTTATCATAAACTGATGCAAGGTTATAGTTGTAATCAGGGTCGTTTGGAGAAATCTCTATTGCCCGCAGATAAGACTTTTCTGCCACATCAAACATTCTGAGACCGTCATAGGCTATACCTATTTTATAATGCAGAACAGCATCTTTAGGAAAAATAGTCACAAGAAAGTTCAGCTGTTTTAAGGCTTCTTCATAAGCTTCTGTATCCAATAGCAAAAACGCCAATTGTCGGCGTTTATCATGGTTATTTGGGTTTGCGCGCAATGATTCTATAAGTTTTGCTAGTTTTTCCTTAATCATACCTTGATTATAACAGAATGAGAGGTATTTTGCTGATATAATCTTTTTATGAACGAAAAAACATTAAAAGTCCTTGAATGGCAAAATATAATCGAAACGCTTAAAACTTTTGCAAAAACAACAAAAGGCAAAGACCGTTGCGAAAAAATCCAATTTTATACAGATTTGAATAAAATTAAAACAGAACTTTCTCTTACTTCCGAAGCCAAATGGTTTTTAGATATGCTCCTAATACCTACTTTTGATGATATTTTTGATATAGAAGAATATATTAAAATGACTATCATACACAAAGTTTTGTCAGAAGAAGAACTTGTGGAAATTGGTAAAACGCTTCATTCATCGAGAAATTTGGCAAATTTTATTAAAAAAAACTCTGTTCAATCACCAAATATGACACATCTTGCAGAGAAAATTTTTGTCGATAAAGAGATTGAAGAACATATTTTATCAAAATTTACTCCGACAGGTAAAATTAAAGAAGATGCGTCTCCCAAACTTAAAAGTCTTAATGATGCACTTCGTGACCAAAATGTTAACCTAAAACAAAAACTTTCGGAAGTTATAAATCAGCACACAACTTTTTTGCAAGAAACAATACCAACAATGCGAGGTGGTAGATATGTACTTGCCGTAAAAATCGAAAATAAATCTCATGTTAAAGGAATCGTGCACGATATATCTTCAAGCGGAGCGACTATTTTTGTTGAGCCTAAACAAATCATACCAATAGCAAATGGCATAAAAGAAACAGAACTTTTGATTGAAGCTGAAATAAAGGAAATTCTTACTAATTTATCTTTAATGGTAAGAAACATTTCTGATGAACTTTTGGCCAGTATCAAAATATTGTCAGAAATAGATTTTATTTTTGCAAAAGCTCATTATTCGGTAACTTTAAAGGGAATAGAACCGCAACTTAATAAAGAAAAAATAATTCGACTAAAAAGTGCTAAACATCCGATTTTATTGCAGCTTTTAGATAAAGTTGTACCAAATGATATCGAACTCGGTAAAAATTTTGATACATTGATTATTACAGGCTCGAATACTGGCGGCAAAACTGTCACACTCAAAACTTTAGGGCTTTTGCTGCTTATGACGAAAGCAGGAATGCACATTCCTTGTACAGAAGCTTCCGTGTATCCTTTTAATAAGATTTTTGCTGACATTGGGGATGAACAAAGTGTAATGCAAAGTCTTTCCACCTTTTCAGGGCATATAAACAATTTGCGCGAAATTTTGAATAATTCCAATAATGATACGGTTGTTCTGCTTGATGAAATTGGAGTAGGGACAGACCCTAATGAAGGTTCGGCTTTTGCTCAGGCTGTACTTGAATTTTTGCATAATAAAGGTTCGAAAACTCTTATCACTACCCATTATGGGACACTTAAAGCGCTTGCGTTTGAACACGAGCGCTATGAAAATGCTTCGGTAGAATTTGATTCTGAAACCTTAAAACCTACTTATAAACTAAATATCGGATTGCCCGGCAGCAGTAATGCCCTTTTTATAGCAGAAAATTTGGGCATTGATAAAGAAATAATTCGGAATGCAAAAAATATTTATTTCAATATAAAAGATAATACGGGTAAAGTTCTTGAAGGACTCCAAAAAATTCAACGTGAACTAAGCGCAAACAATGAAATAGCCAAGCAAAAACGTGAAGAGTCCGAAAAAATAAAAGAAGAATACGAAATAAGACTGGCAAATTTAAAAGAACAAAAGACAAAAACTTTGAGTGCATACAAGCGCAAGTTTCAAGGTGATTTGGACAATGCCCGTAATGAAATTAAAATTATTATGCAAGAGATTTATGCTCAAAAAAGTGAAAAACTTACACGTAGAGCAGCTGCAAAGCTTAATAAAATTGAATCTGACATAAGGACTGATTTTGCCAGAGAAGAAAACGAACTTATGCCTAAATTCAAAGAACTTGACTGGAATACTGTAAAAACAGGTGACACAGTACTATTAAAAGATATTAATCAGCCTGCTGTTATAGTTGAGCTTCCCGATAAAAAAAATAATGTAAAAGTCCAAATAGGACTTATCAAAACTTTTGTGAAAAAAGATAAAGTAGCGAAAGCTTCGAAAAATTTGCAAGCACCTCAACCTAAAATCTCAAAATCACCAAAACTGAAACGGGAGCATATTCCGCATGATTTGAGTCTTCGAGGTATAAGAGTTGAAGAAGCCCTTGATATGCTCGAAAAGTACCTTGACAGCGCAGCATTGGGCGGATTGTCAAGCATATGTATAATTCACGGACACGGTACAGGAGTATTGAAAGAAGCTGTGAGAAATTACCTTAAAGATTCACCTTATGTTAAAAAGTTCCGCCCCGGAGAAGAAGGTGAGGGCTCTGATGGGGTTACGATGGTAGATTTGAAATAATTTTAAAATGTAAAAAAATATTAAATATATATATCAAAACAGTCAATTTTATTTTTTACCTAATTTAAAAAAGATAGAAATAAGTCTTAGCAAAGGTAATTTATGAATTTGCAACTCCATAGGAATAATTCATATAATAAATCATCTTCTTTTGGTTCAGGTATTTATTGTACTAATCTTGATTATTTTCAAAAAATTTATAAAAAATTACCTGAAATGCCAAATGCCGGGAATACTTATACGGGTGGTTTTCATAAATATGAATGGTTAATAGAAAATGCTGTAATTCAACAGCCTCGAGCAGCTACTTTAGAAGCATACAATTGTGTTGTGCTATCAATTATAAATCCTGTAAGAAAACTTTTGAACTTATATCATCTTTCTCCTTACGAGGGGACTATGTCAAGGTTGCAAGACATCAAAAACACAATATTTGAACAAGCCAAACAACTAAAAGCTGATAGTAAATCTCCATTGGAAATATTTATGACGGGGGGAGATTCAATGAGCAAAGATTTCCCTGACGAAAATTCAAATAAATTATTAAATGCGCTAAGCGGTACTATTAATGATATATCTGAAAAAATCGGTATGACAAAATCAATAATAGCTGGCAGGAAAAGTGGGGAAATTGGTGTTTCTGTAATTTCAGATGCGACAGAAAATAAACATTATTTGAATATTACAGAAAGATTTGTTCCAACATCATTATCTGGAATACAATCCGACTTTGAAATACAAGATATAAATTCTAAAGATAAGATTCATTCAATAATTTCTCATAATCATTGTCCCTATGTAATATATGATTTAAATTGAAGCTATCTTCTTAATTGACTTATATAACTTTTCAAGTTTCTTTTTGGTTGTTCCGATACCGCAAAGAAGCAAAACACCTTTTTCGTTTGCAAGTTCATCCTCAATTTTAAATTCATAAAGTTTTTCAGATAGTTCAAATCCTGAAAGACCTTCAACATTCAAAAATATCTTTGTAAAATCTCCGTTCTCAAGAAGTTTTACCCCTTTAAGCAGGCTTAGTTTTTTTCTAATTTTAATAATATTTTCAAGAGTAGCATCAAGTTCTTTTTGTCCTTTTTTTGAAGTTAAAAAATCAACTGCACTCTCAACACTTGCAAGAAGCAAATAAGACGGAGAAGTTGAGTTTATAAGGTTCAATGACTGCTGCACTTTTTCGGGAATAATTTTACTATTTTTTGCCAAATGCAAAATCGCCCCTTGAGTAAGAGCGCCCGCAGTTTTGTGTAAAGACTGCACAACTGCATCCGCGCCAAGTTCTATGGACTGAGTAGGGAGTTTTTCGGAAAAATTCCATAATGCTCCGTGTGCTTCATCAACAATAAAAATAATGCCATATTTGCTACAAATTTGGGCAATAGATACGATATCAGACACATTCCCTTCATATGTTGGATTTGTAATTATCACAGCTTTTATGTCAGGGAATTCTTCAAGTTTTTGTTTTATCAAATCTACTGATATGGGCATTGCAACACCAAAATCAAGGTCATATTCAGGCTCAAAAAAAACACCTTCTGCGCGAGACAAAATTAACCCGTTAAGCACGCTTATATGAC
>JAEWLZ010000013.1 GCA_023457295.1 Cyanobacteria bacterium OH_PDB_112 | reverse complement strand
GGTACTTACAGAGCTAATACCGGGATTTATATTTTATCTCCCGAATTTATAAATATTTTAGGAAAATATGCCTCTGAATTTAAAAATAAAGCCACAGATACCTTGGACTTCGGGAATGATGCTCTTCCCAGATTAAAAGATTTATGTGAAAAAGGTGAAACTTTAATAGACGGAAAAATAATCAAAGAAGATTTAAGAGGTATGGCTTTGTATAATTACAATGCAAAAGGGCATTGGGCTGATATGGGAGGAAGTGTCCAAGATGTTATAGATATTTCGATAGATATGTCAAAGGGGAAATATAAACTTCCTGAAAGAATTTTAGAAGATGTAAAAAATAATGTAGATAATTCAAAAAAAGTTATATATACGCCTCAAGCTAAAGAACATCTTGACTTACTACGGAATAATAATACTTATGGCAAAATATCAGCCAGTAATGTAATATTTTTGACTAAAGATAAAAGCATAAAATAGAATTTTAAAAAGGTAAAAAATGATAATAACTGATTTAAGTTTAAAAAATAAATACAAAAAAGCTAATTTTGGCAGAGCTTTAAAAACACAAGAAAAGCCCGATTTTATATCAACGGCACAACAAGCGGTAGAAAAGCTTGGAGTAAGCGGCAAAAAGATATTAATTGTTCCTGATACATGTTTGCCTCAAGGTGAAAACAATAAAACAGGTGTGGGTAATTTATCGTCAAAACAAGCATCAGAGTTTTTTGATATTGCAAATACTTATTTCCATGTGAATCATATTCAATTGCTTCCAACGGGCGAAATCGAACCTAGAATTACAAAACCCGAAATAGAACTTGCGGCGAAAGAGAACAGAGCAATAAAGCAATTTTATTGCAATTATAGTTCTTCTTCGATGTCTTTAGGTACTCACCAAACGAATTTGGAACTTTTGACACGGCCGGAAGGAGGTAATCTTCTTTCAAAAGAAGATTTAGATGCCGTTGTAAAAGCAAACAATGCACCTTCTGATTATGTAAATTATGAAAACGTAGTCGGAAAAGAAATTGATCAAAACGGCAAAACTATTTTCGAGGAAAGCCCCCATAATAAAGCTCTGAGAAAAGCTTTTGATAATTTGCAAACATCAACCGACCCTAAGGCAATTGAACTTAAAGCGAAATTCGAAAATTATAAAAAAACTGAAGCAGACAGATTAGGCCCTAAAGCTTTTTTTAGTGTTTTGGAAAAAGAACACGGTACGTCTAACTGGAAAGAATGGGATGAACTCGACAGAAATCTTCCGCTTCCTGATACTGATGAAAATAAAGTTATCGAAAGGGTAGCCCAAATTAACAAAAATTATGCAAAAGATATTGAATTGTATAAATTTCAGCAATTTGTAGCTGATGAACACTTGGCGCACGGTAAAAAAATGCTGAATGATAAAGGTCAAAAACTTATTTTGGATTGTCCGATAGGTTTTTCAAAAGATGAAGTCTGGGCAAATCAGGGCGCATTTAAAAAAGATGCCTATATAGGCAATCCTGATTGGAAATTGCCTGCTTTGGATTATGATAAAATCCATAATTCCGATGGTTCTTTGGGCGAAGCAGGAAAGTTACTGGAGAAAAAATTCGAGTTTTCATATAAAAGAGCAGATGCTGTAAGATTTGATGTGGGATGGGCTTATGTTAAACCTATAATTTTGCATCCTGTGAAACAGGATGAAGCTGAAAAAATTCTGCCGCATTTACCTAATGATAATGAGGCTATTAAAGAACATTATGGTGTTGAATATTTCCATGAAAAAGGCTCTCAAAACTTGTATACAGTCCAAAGATATGACTTGAAAGATAACGTGATTAAAATTGCTGAAAATACAGCCAAAAAAGTAAAAGGGAATGATTTTGATTTAAATAATCTTTCATATGAAGTTGCGGCAGGAATAAAAGAATTCACGGCATTTAATTGGGCTAATAATCAAAATCCTGAAATTATAGACCCTCTTAAAGGAAGAAATCTTATTTTTTCAACAGAATATATGAGTGATGGTTGGGGTTCGGTTGATTTTTTCACAAATAAAGCTAGAATTCATCCTGATAATCTAACAATAGGCGTAGCAAATCATGACCCAATACCTTTAAGACAACTAGCGGAAGGAATCGGGGAGCATAATCAAAAAAGTAATCATCTGAAGCCCTTGTCAGAGTTTTTGAAAATTTCTCAAGAAAAATTGAATGATCCTAAAGAATTTGCAAAAGCAAAATTTGCTGAATTGTTTACAGGTGCAAAAAATCATATGTTCTTCTATATGGATGTTCTCGGAAGAAAAGAACGATTTGATTGCCAAGAGGGAAATACTTCAAAAAATTACAGATATAAAATAACCGACAGTTTTGAAAAGAATTATCATGAGGCATTGCAAGACGGTCATGGCTTTAATTTGATGGATGCTTTAGGTAAGGCATTTAAAGCAAAAAGGTTGGATGAAAAACATCCTGAGCTTTATAAAAAAATAATAGATTTTAGTAATATATTGAGTGAGAAAGGTGCCAAAACAGAAAAGGAGGCGAATGAGACAGTAGTCTCAAAAAAGCCTGAAGATTTGGCATTGTCCCATTCTAAAGAATCAAATAATGCCCCAAAACCCTCTGATGTCAAGTCAAATAAAAAAATATACGCAATCATAGCAGGTGTTTTGTTAGTTGGCGGAGCATTGATGTATTTATTATCAAAAAACACAAAACAAGATATTAAAACAGATAAGAATATTTAAAAAATAAAAAGACTCACCAGATTTTACAAAGCATAAATAAGGTTTTTACGTTTATTTTTTGTTAAATTACAAAACTTCCGATGAAATTTATTTCAAAAATCCCCAAAAGAGGTTTGCGAAAATTTAAATTATTTCAGTTCTTTTATGATTTCGCTTGTGATATCCACTCCGCCATCTATAACACTTGATTTTGTTAAAATAAGATTATAACCAAGTGACTTTGCTTTTTGGCTTATTAAAGATGTAATATTTTTATCATAATCCGACAGTTTTTTAGAATATTCTTTATCTAAACTAATTTTTCTTATATTTAATTCATTATTATATTTATCTTCCAAGACTTTTTTCTTTGTTTCATCAATTTCTTTTGCCACATCTGCTTTTGCATTTTCAATAAATTTGACCAAGATTTCCATGTCATTTTTTCTGCTGGTTTTTAAAGCGCTTATTTCAGGAGAACTCTCTATTAATTTTTGAACATCTACAATTGCAATCTTCAAACTTTCTGCTGTAGAAGCTTTTGCCTCTTCCATTGAAAATAAAAGGCTACTTACTGACAAGGTAAAAACAATTAAAGCTGCCGTTAAAATTTTAAACTTTTTCATAGTATCTACTTCTTTCTTTTTAAACTATCTGTTTGTATTTAATTACTATAAAAACAGAAATTACAAAACTCTAATCAGGCTATTATTATATTGCCCGACTATCTAATATAAATAATAATTCCTCGGTAAACTAGCCAGTATAATACTCAAAAATATCCTATATTTGTGGACAAGTATGTATTATAAAATTTGTTAAAATCATAGATTTTATTAGTATGGAAAAAATAATTGTTTTATTTTGTATACTTTATTTTTTATTTATTATGCAATTACCTGTTTTTGCAAATACTGTAAGCACTTGGGCACAATTAGACGCAAGAGTTACCGCGGGAGATTCAAATATTATCTTTTTAAACGATATTACCAATGCGGGAGAATCTGTAATAAACAATTCTGCAAGTACTACTGCAATAGATGCCAAGTCATATTTCATTTCAGGAAATAATACATCACAAATATTTGAAAATGATGATAAGCTTTCAATTTCAAATATGACTCTTAAGAATGGAAAAGCATCTATGGGGGGTGCTATTTTAAATTATGGAACTTTAACTGTTTCTGACAGTACATTTAAAGATAATAATGTAACTTCTGCCGGAGGAGGTGCAATATATAGTCAGTATGGAAGTCTTACGGTTTCAAACAGTGATTTTGATAACAATACTGCAGCTAGAAACGGTGGTGCGATTCGTTTTGTAAATATAACCGGTTCAGTTAGTAATTCTACATTTACAAATAATTATGCCAATAATGTAGGTGGTGCAATTTCAAGTTCAGGCAAATTAACAATTACTGATTGTTCTTTTTCGGATAATGAGTCCCATAGTATAGACCATTTAGGGGTTACAGGAGGCGGTGGCGGTGCAATTCTTGTTGAAAGTCCATCGGGGAATACAATAATTTCAAATAGTACTTTTAGCAACAATAAAGCTTATCAAGGTTCGACAGCTCCTACCGGAGGTTATGGGGGAGCGATTTACTTTGGTGGCGGTAATAATGGCTCAGGTACTTTATACACTATGTCGATTATTGCAGATAATGGAGATACTACTTTTTCAAATAATAGTGATGATAAAAACGGTTCAAACGATATTTATTTAGCTAAAGGTTTTCAATCAAACGGAGATATTGCCACATTAAATTTAAATGCCGGAAACGGAGGGGAAATAAGTTTCAATAGTGGAATTGCTTCGGATTCCACTAATAATATTATCAATATCAACAAATCCGGAATAGTCGGAGCTGACGGTAATAATGCGCCTACAGACGGAACTATAGAATTTAATAAATCGGTTTCTAATTCAACTATTAATTTATACAACGGAACAATGTATTTAGGAATTGATAATGCCCTTAACAATGATATCCTCAGTTGCAATGGGGGAACTATTGATATGCTGAATAACGCAACAGGAACATCTGCTTTGAGTAGCCTAAATTTAGCAACAGGAACAACAACTGGTATTAAAATTGACGCAGATTTAGCTGCACTTTCTGTAGACAGACTTACCGCGACTTCTGTAGGTTCAGGAACAGGTAAATTAAACATAAGTGATATTAATTTACTCAATGAAGGAAGTTATGATGTATCGTTACTTTTTGCAGATAGCAATTTTAAAAACCAAGTAGAATTAACTAAAACTGAAATATTGTCACCAATTTACAAATATACTGTCAACTATGAAACAAGTAACGGAATGTTGCATTTTTTATCCGGAGGAAGCAACTATAAAAATTATAACCCGGCTATATTATCGTCCAATATCTCTGTTTTGACAGGAGTTTACCTATCTCAGCTTGCTGTATACAATGAGGCATTGAATCATGCTGAAGCTTATATGTCGATTCCTAAAAATGATAGATATGCAAGGATTGCTTCCGCTGAAAAGCAAATGGTATTCTCTCCTTTATTCATTCCTGAAAAATATTCCGGCATTTGGTTTAAACAATATACTTCATTAGAAAAAGTGCCTCTTTCTGATGGACCAAATGTTTCGAATAATGGCTACGGATTTATTGTAGGGGCTGATTCCAAATTAAAAAGATTAAAACACGGTTATGATGGAGTTTTGACACCATATTTTGGATATAATGGCTCACATCAATATTATGACAATGTAGGAATTTACCAAAATGGTGGAGTATTAGGTGTTACAGGTGCATTGTACAAGAAAAACTTCTTTACCGCTTTAACGGCTAATGCAGGAGGTAGTTCAGGTGAAGCAAAAACAATGTATGGAATTGATAATTTTAATACTTTAGTAACAGGTACTGCATTAAAATCAGGTTATAATATCGAAAAACTAAATGGGCAAATTATTATCCAACCAAGTTTTTTAACTTCCTACACTTTTGCAAACACTTTTAACTACGAAACAGCCTCCGGTGTTAATATGACATCGGATCCTTTAAATGTTTTGCAATTGTCTCCGGGACTAAAATTAATTTCTAACTTAAAAAATGGATGGCAATCATATTTGACTACAAATATGGTATGGAATTTAATGGATAAGCAAAAATTTAAAGCAAATTATGCTGCATTACCTTTAATGTCTATAGACCCTTATGTAGAGTATGGCGCAGGAATACAAAGAAGATGGGGGAATGAATTTACAGGTTTTGCGCAAACTATAATAAGAAATGGGGGAAGAAACGGCATTTCTCTTCAATTTGGACTACGTTGGAATATATGATTTTTTCAGCCCAAAGACTTTCAAAGCAGACATTTTAGTCTTATACCCTTAAGGTTGTAAAATGCTTCATTTGTTATATCTATTTGCCATTAATTATTTTTTCTGAGACATTATTAATTTTAAAATTTTCGATGCCAGCTTTTTCCAAGTCAGGCTGCAATGCGTCAGCTTTTTTTGTTACATTAGTCATTACCCAGTCAAAAAGTCCTGCTGTCCATTTGGAAATTTTATTACCCAAAAAATATTCTCCAATTTCTTTTTGGGATTTTAAATATTCTTGCATTTCAATACTTTGAGGTCGATTCATAAGAGAATCAACTTTGGTTAGAAATTTATTAGCTGAAATTGAAGAAAAAAGCTTATTGCTTACAGCTGCCAAAGGGTTTATGAATAAAACCTCATTTTTATAGGCTTCTTCATTTGAGTAAGTCATTTGTATTTTTTGGGCTTCTAAGTCAACAATTTCATCTGACGGATTTTTTAAAAGTTTAGCCTGAAGTTTTTCATAATCTATTGCTTTTTTCATATTATCATCAGAAGAATTTAATGAACTTAAAAATTCTACTCTTTTTTCATGGAAATCAGACTTTAATTTTAGATAATCAGTAAAAACATTTCTTACTTCTTTATCTGTTTTAACTTCTGATAGTTCCTGCAAATAAGGGAAAAGGCCTGTGTCTTCAAAGCTTTTTAAATTAGTAGGGACAATTAATTTGTAAAAATTATGATTATTTGAATTTGTTTGAAAATCAGTATGATTAAATTTAGTACCAGAGCCATAATCAATAATATTTATATTTTTATCAGCATCCACAAACCAGTTTTCTTTTTTTAAATCACGATGCAAAATCCCGGCTTTATCTAATTCTAAAGAAGAATCAATTATACTTTTAAGATGTTCTTTTTCTAAAAATATTCCATTTTTAGGGTTAGCTGTTGCTCCCGGGGCGAAAGTCGCAACCAAATAATGTCTTTCGCCATCGCTGAAATGTAATAGACCTTTTTGTCCTTTTATTTTTTGAATACCATTATGCTCGGGCAGAGATAATAAAATATCTGCTTCATTGTTGAAATCGACTCCAACTCTTTGCATATTACCATTTTTATCAATATTTGTTGTATGAGATACTTTCACAATAAGTTTTTCAGAATGGATTTGTGGATTATTAATTAAATAAACATTTCCATCTGCACCATTACCCAATAATTTGAATTCGTTATTTTTTAAAGATTCTACGATTTTTCCTGCTTTTTGAACAATTTCAATATTTTTATATTTTAAAACTTTTATATTATTAGAAGAAAAAGATATTTTATCGGTATTTTCATAGGAAATAAACGGATTCTTTTTAGTTTTAATTACTCCGCTTGTATGTCTAAATTGAGATGAAGAAATAGAATTTAATAACATAATTATCGCCTTTCTCGCTAATCCGATTTTTCTTTTAAAATATTTTCGAATTTAAGTAAATTTTCAAATGTCTTTATATGTTTTTTTATAAAATTTTCACCTTTTTGTTCAAAGGCTTTTCTGATAGCTTCAGGTAAATTTAAACCCAATCCGTTTTCAAGGTTTTTATGATATAAATCTTCAAAATTTTCAGGCATCCTTAATGACCAATTTTCTTCTCCTGAAACACCCGGTAAATTGTATCTTTCATTAAGTCCGAGTAAATCAGTAAAAAATATTTGTACTTTTTTAGCGGGACTTACAAATAATTCTGTAAATTTTGCACTTGAGAATTTTGTTTTATCATTTGCGATTTCTTTAGCTTGCATATTAATAATTTCTTCCGATGTTCCTGAAGGAGAAAGATCATGAGCAAGATATTTTGCATGTTTTTCTATTTGATTTTTACTATAAATGTCTTCTATATATTTGATTAAGGGAATATTATCATGCGACCCTACCATTATAAGTTTTTGAGGCGGTACATTTTTACCGCGATAAATATTGTTTTCTGAAGCATCTGTATATATTGTTACAGCCATTCCTCTTAATTTTAGATATTTAACAACATTTCTAGTGGCATCTGTCAAAGTTCCTAAATCTTCACAGAAAATTTTATTTTCTTTCAGTCCAACTTTTTTTGCGGCTGGTATAACAATTTTTTCCATTATTTGAGCGTATTCTTTAGTGGTTTTTTTGGCGTATTGTTTTAATTCAGGATTATCAGGTGAAGAAAATAAACGTCCCGCATCAGCATTATCAGGATGTGTTTTATAAACATAAGGATCTATAAGACCTATAATATGGTCTATCCTTACTCCACCTTTATTGTTTTCAAAAATATCAACATATTTGTTAAATAATAATAGACCGGCATCGCCTAAAGAGCCATCTTTTTTGAAAAGTTTTTCAGGATCTAAAATAGGGAATCCCCAAGCTTGACTTTTTCCTGATGATTTACCGGGAGGGCATCCTAAATACCAACCCTCTTTAAAAAGAGTTTTATTTGCCCAAACATCAACATTTGAAAAAGCAACTGCTGAATCTCCAATAGTCGTTATTTTATTTTTCGAATTTATTTTGCCGGTTTCTTTTCTCGTTTTAGAAATCAACATTTGCTTAAATAAGAAAAATTCTATATCATCTTTATATTTTTGTTTTAATTCAGTAATTCTATTTTTTGCCAAAATTTCATTACCGACTTTTGGATTGTATAAATTTTTATCAAGTTCCGGCCATTTTTCATAATAATCATTTCCATGAATTTTGGAAATAACTTCATAAATAGCATTTTTTTCAAGTATCGAAGCTCTTTTATTTTTGAAACTTTCAAAAGCTTTATTTAATGCATTTATACCTTTTGCTTCCGGAGAAGATATTCTTTTTATATTTTTTAATTTTATATTAAAGGTATTAAAAGACTCTTTTAATGCCTTTTCATAATTTAGAACAACATATTTGTAATTTATTCTTCCAGTTTGTTTATTAGGACGGTTTTTAACGATTTTTTCAAAACTTCTTTGACTTAATATACTGCCATAATTTGATTGTTTTAATTTTTCTAGAGGAATCATAAGAATATTTTTTGCAAAAGTATCTCCAACATAAGGAGAACCGTCAAAACCTTTTCTTAATCCGTCAGGATCGAGTTGTATACCTGTTATATGATGTTTCTTTAAAAACGGTAGCAGACATTTTTCATAACTATCAGTTAATAAAGAGCCTATTCCAGTATTATTATTTTCTATACTTGGAGCTGATGCATTATGTACAATAATATCTATTTCTTTGCCCAAGCATTTTAAACTTCTTTCAATAGTTTTTGTATAAGGTTTTATTTCATTTGGTTTTAAAGCTTTACCAAATTTCAAATGGTTATATTTTTCTTCTCTTGAGTTAAAACTAATCACAAACCATTACCTTATCACAATTGTTTATATAAAATGCCTCAATAGTATTAAAATTCCTAAAAAAAAAAATTGCTTTTTATAATTATTTTTGCGTTGTAATTGTAACAATTTGTTACTATTCAACTATATTAATCGAATAAATTTTAAAGCTAATACAGCGCATATTTTCAGTTCCGCTGAAACCTAAAATAAAATTTCCACTAAATTAATTTTATTTTAATATAGCTGTCAGGATTTTCTTTTTTATATTTTTCAATTCCAACATCAAAATATGTACAAATTTCTTTTGCTTGTTTAGCAAATTCTTGCTTCCATTTTTTAATACAAAATATAGATATAAAGGTAATGTAAATAAGTATAATTATGGCTATCATGGCAAAAATTGTTGAATATATGGTTATAAGATAAATAAGCCATTCTCATGATTAATTTATCCTTATAAAGGTTTTTTAAATATGCGCAAAAGACACTTTTATTTAAAGTTGCTTAAAAAATATAAACAGATGGCAGAAAATGAAAAATTGTTGAAACAAATAACGCTTTCTTGCATGAAAACATTTAATTTTGAAGAAATAATTAATTCCATTGTTATAAAAACGGGTGAATTTTTTAAAGCAGACAGATGTTTTTATATAGAAATTGAACATGAATCCACTTCCAATCGCCCAATAAAATTATGGGCAGAATATCTTTCTTCTCCTGATATATTGTCACATTTAGTTATACAGCCCAGTAAAGCTGAAAGTGGTGTTTTTATTGAACAAACAGGCAAATATACAAAAAGTGTGTTTTGTTCTGATATAAGGAAAGAAATTTTACCCGATGCAACAAAAAACATGCTTATAAATATCTTGGATGTGAAATCCTATTTTATTCTACCAATTTATACAGGGAATATTTCATACGGAGGAATAGTCTGTCATTTTGTTAAAGATTTTAAAGAATTTACTCAAAATGATTTATATATGACACAAGCTATTACTAATCAGGCTTCAATTGCAATCCATCAGGCTGAATTGTAC
>JAEWLZ010000012.1 GCA_023457295.1 Cyanobacteria bacterium OH_PDB_112 | reverse complement strand
AAAAATATGGGTAATATAAAAGAAGCTATAAAATATTATGAAAAAATGCTTGAATATTCTCCAAATCATATTCAATCTTGCATTGAACTTGCAGAAATTCATGCCCAAAATGAAAATATGAAAGAGGCGATAAGGCGGATAAGAAGGGCATATCAGCAAGATAAAGAAAATCCTTTAGTGCTTTTTGAATACGGTAAAATCCTTATGTTAGCAGAAGAGTTTGAAAATGCTATGGAAAAATTGAACATAGCAACATCAATTGATGATAATTTTATATTTGCGCATCTTTGTAAGGCCGAAGTCTACATAAAAACTAATAAATTTTCAAAAGCGGTTGAGATTATGGAACAGCAAAAAGAACGCTTCCCTGAATCTTTAGATGTTTTGAATTTTTTAGGTTTTGGTTATATAGAAATAGCAGAAGCGGAAAAATCGAGCGAATATTATCAAAGAGCTTTTGATAATTTAACTTTATTTGTTGAAAAAACAGGTGGAAATTTGATTACACTCGCCAATTTAGCTTATGTTAAAGGTAAATTGGGAGATAAAGCCAGTTTTGGCGCAGATTTTTACGAACTTGTGAAAAAGTTTGTTCAAAAGAAAAATATTATACTTGAATATTTGGATTTGGCACTTGAAAAACTTGACTTTGAACCTGATTTTGGTACTCTATTAAAAGAACGAATCAATAGTTATAAGGCAGAATAGAATAGTGAGTATTATAGTTCAAAAATTTGGCGGTACATCAGTTGCTGACTCTGCAAAAATTAAAAATGTCGCAAAAGCTGTTATCGCAGAAAAAGAAAAAGGTCATCAGGTTGTAGTTGTTGTTTCCGCAATGGGTAAAACTACCGATTATCTTGTGGATTTGGCTCGTGAAATAAGCCCTAATCCTTCTTTGCGTGAAATGGATATGCTTTTAACAACGGGTGAGCAAGTTTCAATCGCTCTTTTGACGATGGCTATTCAACAGGCAGGGCATAGAGCTATAAGTATGAATGCAGCGCAAATAGGAATTATAACTGAAAATGTACACTCAAAGGCAAGAATTGTAGATATTAAAACTAAAAAACTCAAAAAAAACCTTGATAACGGTTTTATTGTTGTAGCAGCAGGATTTCAGGGGATCACTCCTGATGGGGAAATCACAACTCTTGGACGTGGAGGTTCAGATACTTCTGCCGTAGCACTTGCAGCAGCTTTAGATGCTGACCGTTGTGATATTTATACTGATGTGGACGCTGTTTATACTGCTGATCCGAGAATAGTGCCAAGTGCATCAAGACTCGATGAAATTTCTTATGAGGAAATGCTTGAACTGGCACGTGTTGGTGCTAATGTTTTGCATCCGCGTTCTGTCGAAACAGCGAAACAATTCTCTATGCCAATGCGTGTGAGAAGTAGTTTCAAACATGATGATTTAGGAACTTTGATTATAGGAGTCGAACAAATGGAATTATATAGACCCGTAAGTGGTGTTGCAGCAGATTTATCGCAGGTTAAAATAGCTATTACAAAAGTTCCAGATAAACCCGGCAGCGCAGCAAAGATATTTTCTACATTGGCAGAAAATAATATCAGTGTAGATATGATTATTCAGTCTTACGGTGAAGAAAATAAAATTCGTGACATGGCATTTACTGTTGATGAAGCTGATTTCCAAAGCACGATGTCTATTTTGGAAAATCTTAAATCCCAAATAGGGTATGATGATGTAATAGCTGATGTAAATGTCGCTAAAATTAGTATTGTCGGAGCAGGAATGATTGATAAACCCGGTGTTGCTGCAGACATGTTCGCAGCTATTGCAGATGCGGGTATAAATATCAAAATGATTTCTACAAGCGAAATTAAAATCAGCTGTATTATTGACAAAGATTATGCCAAAGAAGCTGTAAAAGCACTTCATGATAAGTTTGAATTAAACGCTGATAAAGAAGTCAAAGTGGGAGAGTAAGGAATAATACCTGACTCAACTTCCCATTTTTTATTTGAATTTACATATTAATAATAATTTTTAATCAATCAGATAATTGTATTTTTTCAATTAAATACTTAGTATTCGTATAATCTGGTTGAGCTTAATTAGGTTTTTTATGTGAAAAAAATTTCAATATTAATAATATTACTATTTTTTATAGTTCCTACTCCTTCATATGCTTTCCCTCAATCTTATAAAAGAATTGAAATGAAGCTATATAAGGCTATGGAAAATAAAGATTTTGATAAGGCATTATATTATTTTGATGAAATTCATAAAACATTTGCTTTAACGGATGAAGAGAAAAAACTTCTTGCGTTTTTATATTTTAAAAATGGAGAAGCATCAAAATCTCTTGAAATTATTGAAAAGCTATTAGAAAAAGACATCAGTAACGAAGAATTGATTAAATTAGCCCTTGAATGTTCTGTCGCACAAAAAAATTGGGAAAAATCCGGTTTTTATAATGATAAATTACTAGTTTTTCATCCTTTGGATGAGGATTTGCTTAATAACAAGGCATATTTTTACTTAATAACGCAAAATCCAGAACTTGCAGTAAAATCTTATCAAAAACTTTTAGAATACTATCCGAAATCAGAATATAGG
>JAEWLZ010000011.1 GCA_023457295.1 Cyanobacteria bacterium OH_PDB_112 | reverse complement strand
GAACAATTGAAGCGGAAGTTGTGAAGAAAGACTGATGAGCTACCAAAACGATACTATTTCGGCAATTACAACCCCTTTGGGTACAGGCGGCATCGGAATTGTAAGAGTTTCGGGTGTTGATGCTCTTGGTTTGCTCAAAAAAATATTTTTCAAAACTTCTGATGGAGAGGTTTATCAGGAATTCACCCCTAATGTTATGAAGCATGGCTGGCTTATTGATAATGATGTTGTTGTTGATGAAGTGCTTGCGGTTTATTTTAAAGCTCCGAACAGTTATACAGGGGAAGATGTTGTTGAAATTAACTGCCACGGCGGATTGAATAATGTCAAAAATGTTCTTTCTCTGACTTTGCGGCATGGTGCGAGACTCGCAGAGCGAGGGGAGTTTACTAAACGCGCTTTTTTAAACGGAAAAATAGATTTGTCTCAGGCAGAAGCTGTATTAGATATAATTCATGCCAAGACTGACCGTTTTGCAAAGATTTCTGCGCATAATCTGTCAGGGAGTTTGTCTGTTTATATTAAAACTTTGCGGACAGAAATCATGGAACTTCTGGCAAAAATCACCGCTGCTATTGATTTTCCTGAGGATGTGGCAGAACCCGAGTATAGTTTTATTGAAGAGAAATTAACTGATTTTATCGCCCGCATAAATAAAGCCTTATCAGGAGCAAAAAGTTCAAACCTTATGCGTCAGGGGCTAAAAATTGCTATAATCGGACAGACAAATGTTGGTAAATCATCTTTGTTTAATAAGCTTCTTGATGCCCAAAGAGCAATAGTAACCGATATCGCCGGAACGACAAGAGATATTTTGCAAGAATCAATTGATATTGCAGGCATACCTGTAACGCTTGTAGATACCGCAGGTTTGCGTGAAATTGAAACTTCTTCTGATGCGGATTATATTGAATCAATCGGGATTGATTTTTCTAAAAAATGCCTTGAAGAAGCGGATTTAGTGTTGTTTTTATACGATTTGACCTGCGGAATTGATGATGAAGATATGAAAATTCTGCCCGATGTAGAGAAAAAGCCTCATATAAAAATCGGTACAAAATCAGACCTTGTAACCTCATTACCTTCAGGCGGGATTTGTATTTCGACCAAAACAAATCATGGAATAGAAGAACTTAAAAAAGAAATCGAAAAAATGGTAATTAGTCAAAATGGAGTTGATGATAGTGAATTTTCGACTAATTTGCGCCAACAAGAGTGTCTTGAAAATGCGCTCAATTCTTTAATTTATGCACTTGAAGGTGCGCAAAATCAAGAACTTCAGGACTTGATTTCTATAGATATTAAAACTTCACTTCTTCACCTTGACGAAATTACAGGTGAAGTTATGACCGATGAGATTTTGACTCATATTTTCGAACAGTTTTGTATCGGGAAGTAATATTAACAAATAAAATTAGACCCGTAGGACTCAAGTCCGTAAAAAGGACATTCATGCAAAAGCTGTTTTAGCGAGTGATAAACTTTTTTCTTTTTCTGCACATCTTGTTCCATAAGAAAAAAGTTTTCAGTTGTTGCGCTATATGCTTCTGTGGCACTTATGGTGGATGTGAATTTTTCTTGATATAAAAGTTGTTCGTACATGGGTAATTCCTCTATTAATTCTTTGATTACCTATATAAAACCCAAAAGTATATAAAAATTGTCTATTTTGGATATACTTGATTAACATGAGTTTACAATTCATTAAAATTAGGCAATATTTTATCTTTACCTATTTTATAAAAAACAAAAAGGAGTAAAGGTAAATGTCTTTTAATTTAGATTACAGCAGAGAATATCAAAGACCTTTTATAAATGGTATATTTCCCGATAGTAAAATAATGGAAACTATGAAAAAATACTGCCCTCAAGGTTCTGCAATTGCCGGTATAGGCTCAGGAGACGGTAGAAATGACATACCCCTTGCTAAGCAAGGCTATAATGTAGATGCTTATGAGCCTGATGTGTATGGTCAGGCAAGAATAAAAAAAAGAGCAAAAAACCTCCCTAATTTGAAAGTTTTTCCTGATGATATATTGTTTTCTGACTTGCCTGCCGAAAAATATAATGGAATTCATATGGCACGGGTTTCTCAACATTTTTATGATTGTGATATACCGCATGTTTTAAATAATTTTTATCAAGGTCTTAAAAAAGGCGGTATAGTCCTTTTTGATGCTCTTATAGAAAAAATACCTTTACCGAAAAGAGATATTAACGACTTTTTAATTGATATAGACGAAGGATGCAATCATTTTAAAGAAGGTTTTGTGGAAAATTCTGCCCGTAAAGCGGGGTTTGAAATACTTGAAGTTTCAAATTGTAAAAGAGATTGGTATACGCTTCCAAAATATTTTGGACCTAAATGGGGATTTGGAACCAGCACTGCTAAAGATGCTTTAAGAGATGTAGCGCTTAAATGGTTTACGTTAATAAAATAACTTTCCTTTGTTCTGTGTGATATCATTGAAAAATGAGCAATAGTTACAGTGAAAAATTTAATCTAAAAGAAGAATCCGCTCTAAAGTCAAAGCTTGAGTCTCAAGGGTATGTGTTTGGAGCAGCAGACCATGCTATTTGGCGCGCGAAAGGCGAAAATGTGGTCGCAACGCTCTATAAAAGCGGTAAAATACTTGTGCAGGGAGCAGGAACTCAAAGTTTTACGGCAAAATACCTTGGGGCAAGTCCACAATTAAGTTTGATTGCTTCACCGGTTTCAGCGAAAAAAACAGAAGATATTGTTCATGATTTTGACTGTTGGATAGGAACGGATGAATCGGGCAAAGGTGATTACTTTGGACCGCTTATAATTGCAAGTGTTTTGGTGGACAAAAAAAACAAACAACTTTTTGAGGAGCTTGAACTCAAGGATAGCAAAAAACTGACTGACGAAAAAATCTCAAAACTTGCCGTAAAAATTAAAAATAACTCAACTTTTGCAGTGGTAACGATAACTCCTGCCAAATATAACGAGCTTTATAAAAAATTTAATAATCTAAATAAAATGCTTGCCTGGGGGCATGCCCGCGCAATTGAAAATATTCTCGAAAAAACGCCCTGTAAAAACGCTATCTCTGACAAATTCGGAGATGAAAGTCTTATTAAAAATGCTCTTCTAAAATCAGGGCGGGAGATTAATCTTGTTCAGCAAGTGCGCGCGGAACGTGACCTTGCGGTTGCGGCGGCATCTATTGTTGCAAGGGATGAATTTGTAAAACGTATCGCAAAAATGTCTGCCGAGTATGGAATCGAATTCCCCAAAGGTGCATCTGACAGGGTTATACAGCAAGCACGTGCGGCCAAAAATCGTAATATTGCGCTTGAAAATATAGCCAAGTTGCATTTTAAGACGACACAGGTTATTTAAAATAAGCTTTGACATTAAATATAGATTGTTTTTTTATAAAAAAGGTTAAAAATACCGCTAAAAGTTTAGAAACTTAAACTTTTGTAAAGTCTTACAGGAGAGAGTTTTAGGGGGTTTGAACTCTCTCTGCTATATTCGTAGTAAATTCATGCTTGTAAGTTTTTAAAAAATTGATACAATTAATGTAACGTTTTAGTTTTAAAAGTGTCAATTTTTAAGCATTAAGTGTTTTAAAGTAGATAGTTCAGTGTACGGTGTAATTTGATTAGTTAAGGTAAGAAAGTTGAATCCGAGACAAAAATCTTTAGACGAATTGAATAAACAGCAAGGCTTGTTTTTTAAAGGTTCCAATCCTATATTGGAGCAAAGAAATAATATAGCAAAGCCTCAAAAAACTTCCAATAGGCTTTACGGAGGCTATAATTCGGCTGGTTTTGGGATGGTTTCTCCTTATAATATTGATTGCATCGAAGTTTTGAACAATTTTTGTAATAATGCAAAATATACTAAAACACCTGAAGAAATATTTGTTTGTTTGCATAATATTGCAGTAAGTTTATTAAATTTGAATTTTGTTGCAATAGGTTTTATGAGCGCTTCTTCAAATACAATAAAGTTGAAACTTTTGGATAGAACCAGTAATAGTTTTTCTTTAAAGATATCAACAGCGGATGCTCAAAATCCTTTAGTGGAAGCGATGCAGGCAAAGCAGATAAAATTTGCGCATAATGTTGATTTTTTAAATATTCATCATTTGAATAATAATCCTACAATAATTGTTCCTTTAATTTCTAAAGGTCAAAATATTGGTGTTTTAGCGGCGGGAAGTGAAGAACTCACAAACCAGAAAGTTGAAATACTAAAACTTTTGGCAGAGTTTGCAACGATTTATATGCAAAATTTAAAAATGGATGAAGTTGTAAGTCAAAAAATTGATGAAGATACTCTTACAGGACTTAAAAATCACAGAAGTTTTCAAGATGAGCTTCAAAATCAGTTAGAAATTGCTGAAAATGAGTCACAGTCTTTGTCCGTTATTATTTTTGATATTAATGATATTGCCAAAATTAACAGAGAAAAAGGGCATGCCCGCGGTGATGAAGTTATAAAGTATATTTCTAAAAAAATTCAGGAAAATATAAGAAAAGACGATGTCGCAGCAAGATACGGCGGTGATGAAATAGCTGTGATTCTGCCTGATACTGATGCCGAAGAGGCATTTTATTTGGCTGAATACCTGAATTACACGGCTACATGCAATTCTATTTCTGATGAAAAAATCAATCTTAGTATAGGAATCGCCAATTATCCTAATTGTTCTACCGGTCAGGAAAAATTACTTCTTTTGGCAGAGCAGGCGATGGTGATTTCGAAGCATAACAATTATAAAGACAATACAGCTTCAAATATTGTCAGTGCAAGTGATATAAACTTCTGGGACGGGACTTCCCTCAAGTCTTTTGCTTCCGTTATTTCAAAAAGACATGCGGAGTTGGGTATTAATTTTGAAGATGAAATTATTAATCAGTTCCAAACAGAAAAAATTCAATCAGATTCTCATCTTGTTGAAATTGCGACATCATTATCAGGTGCAATTGATGCAAAAGATACTTATACAAAAGGTCATTCGCAGTTTGTATCGTTTTATTCCGAAAAACTGGCAAGAGTTCTTAATCTTTCTGCAAAAGAAATTCAGCAAATCAAACTTGGAGCTCTTTTGCATGATGTAGGAAAAATAGGTATTCCTGAGAGTATTTTAAAGAAAAATGATAATTTGACTGAAGAAGAATGGAATATAATGAAACAGCACCCCAGTATATGTGTTAAAAAAGTATTAAAACCAATAGATATTTTGAACGAACTTGTCCCAATTGTGGAACACCACCATGAAAAATGGGATGGTACAGGATATCCTGCGGGTTTGAAAGGGGAGGCAATTCCTCTCGGGGCAAGAATCGTTGCTATTGCAGACGCTTATCATGCGCTCATTAGTGACAGACCTTATCGTAAAGGATTGGGAGTCGCTACTGCTATAAAAGTTTTAAAAACAGGTGCGGGAATTCAATGGCAGGCGGAACTTGTTCAAAAATTTATTGAAATTATTCCCGAGTTTTAGAAAATAATTTATAATCATCTCCTTTAAGGAAGTTTTTGTAAAAATAGTGAAATTTCACTTGAATTAAGCTATCATGTAATAAGAACAAGGGGCTTTGGGGGTAATTTTGAAAGCTTTTACAAGTTTAGTTTTAATAGTCTTTCTTTTTTGCGGAATGGCGTTGCCTGTTTTTGCACAAGAAGCTTCTCCTGTGATTCTTAATAATGATTCTCGATATATTTTTCAGGGAAGAGCTGAAATTAATGAAAAAGAACCTTTGAATCCTGATATTTTTACCGGTGAAAGTACTACGGTAAAAAAAGGTTCAAAACTTAAAATGTCTGTTTCTTCGGTTATAAATACTACTTATGCAGAAGAAAATGATGAGTTTTTTGCGCAGATAACGGGAGATGTTTCTACGGATAAAGGAGTGATAATTCCAGCAGGCTCTTATGCTCATGGATGTATTGAGGATTTGAGAGGGGCTAGAAAACTTGGTCGTGACGGTTTTGTGGACTTAAAGTTTGATTATGTAGTAACACCTGATGGACGTAAAATACCGATAGAAGCCTCAATGACCACTAAAGCAAATCCCGTAAAATCAGCCGCAAAACATGTTGCGAAAGATACAGGTTATATGCTTGGCGGTGGAGCGGTAGGAGGCTGGGTAGCGCTTAATATGCTTGGTTTGCCTGCTGCGATTGCATCTCATGGCGGAACAGTCGCAGGCGGTGCCGGACTTGGAGCTGTTGCGGGCTTGACAGTTGCTCTTTCTGAAAAAGGGAAAGAAATGATAATTACCCCGGGAGATGAAATAAAAGTTGAGGTGAAAGCATCTATGGAATTGCCTGTTATGCGTCCTGAGGCATTTACTGAAGAAGAACTTTTTTATGATGGTCTTAATATAAAAATTACTAATATGAAAGTTGAAAAAGATCCTTTTGGACAACCCAATTTGATTACTTTATCCGTATTGATTGATAATCAGACCAAAAAAACCTTTTCTATTTTTGATATGGCTCTTGTCAACGATTTGAAAGAGATTTATTATCCTTCGCCTTTTGATAATACAGATTTTTGGTTTAGCAGGGTAAATCCCTCAGACAGAACATCAACAAAGCTTTCTTTTGCTGTAAATAACCCTAAAAGAAAACATTGGCTTGTTATTTATGATACTTGCACTCGCAAGCCTTTTGTAAAAATTTCTCTTAATAACGCAAAACGTGAGATTCTTAATAAAAGGAAAGAAAAGTCTTGATAGTACAATGTAAAGTCGATACTCATAAAATCGTTATGTAGTATAATTTTGGTTATGAAAAAATTTTTTATAAATACAATTTATGCTTTTGTAAATTTTCAGAATAAAATTCTGAAGAAATATTATGATTTCAAATATAAGAAACTTTCAAATTCAAAAACAAAAAGCTTTTCATCTAAAACTTATATTACAGCAGGCGAAAAAATGTCTCTTAATGCTAAAGAAAAGCTTGATGCAAAAGAAGTTATCGAAAATGCCAAAAGCATTTTTAAAGAGCATCTCAAAGAACCTAAAAAAATATTTGAATATATAAAAGGACAAGGAACGCCTATTTTTATTATAGAAAAAGCTAATACTATTTTGTGGTTTTTGGGAGAAGAGGAAGGATTTATCCCTCCAAAACAAGGTTTTACAGCAGTTTTGCTTGGCATGTGTATAAATATTTTCTCAAAACAAAAAATATCAATCAGTCTAAAAACTCCTGCTATGTTTATTTTGAGAGGATTTGATGTCAGTGCTTATTTTTTGGCGTACCAGCTTTATCATTGGATGGCTTTTTCCAAAAATCTTTCAGGATATGATTCAAGAACTGTCAAAAATTTTAAAAATATTTTCAATATTGATAAAGATCCTATTGCAATAAAAAATCTTTCAATAGAAGAAATTTTATCTTTGCAGGAAGCTATTGCAAGGGATGTTGAAGCTATTGATATGGTTGTTGCTCTTGCTAAGGAAGTGTCAGGACAGAAAAAGGCTTCTGATAAGCTTAAAAGAGACGGAAATATTTCAATTTAAGCTTTTTTGGAATATTCAAAAACTTCTTTTGTATAGTCTGTTATTTCAATGCCTTCCGTTTGGAGCTTTTTCATTAAAAGTTCAAAGTACTTATGTATAGCTTCATCCAAACCTTTATCAAGATAAGGTTCTATTTTTTGAATAAATTCTTTTTCACGAGTAACAGGTTCAATTTTGTCTGAAATAAAAATAATTTTTTCCAAAGCACTCATATTACAGCGACCCACTGTATGGTATCGAATAGCGTTTAAAATTTCATCATCATCAATATTGAAACGAGTCTTGGCTATAAAAGCCCCTAAAGGTGCGTGCAAAGTTCTGGGTGCATTCATTTCATGCTCAAATACTTCGATATTATATTTTTCAATCTGATTTTTGATATTTTCTTTGCCTAAATATTTTACGCAATCGTGCAATAACCCTGCTATACGTGCTTTTGTTTCATCTATGCCGAATTTTTTTGCAAGTTTGACCGCCAAATCCGCAACTGCTTCAGAATGTTTCATTTCGCATTTGAATTCTTTTTCTAAAATTTCAGTTATTTCATAGTAGTTGTAGGTTCTGTAAAGTCTTTGCTCATATATATATTTAGCTACGTTTTGGGATGTTAAATCAGTTATATCTTCATTTTGTCTTATTTTTTTACGCAATTCTGTTGAAGAAATATCATTAAAAGGGATTTTTGATAAAACACAGGTTAATCCGTCGATGTTTAGGTTTACAAGAATAGTTATAGGATTAAAGTCATTTTCTCTTTGTGCTATTACAAAATCTACTTCTTTTATAAAATCTTCAAATCGATACCAGCTTCTTAACCCCATTATGGCGTCAGTCCCTAGAAGAAAGCTGATTTTTTCGTTGATATTGTATTTTTCTTTTATGGCGCGGATTGTATCGTAAGAATATGAAGTGCCTCCACGGGCAATTTCAATATCGCTGATTTCGACTTTGGGATGGTTAAATGCCAAATGCAGCATTTGCA
>JAEWLZ010000010.1 GCA_023457295.1 Cyanobacteria bacterium OH_PDB_112 | reverse complement strand
ACGATCAGCACGGTTCTTTCGTCGAATTTTTGGAAATTGCGCCTATGGCAGTTATTCGCACCGAAGGATTATTTCATGCGAGCTTGTGAGATACAGGAAACGATGAAGATATAGAAAATGTTTTTTTAAGGAGTTTGCAATGACGCAATGTACAGAAATTTTAGAAATGATCGAAGAGAGATTTGGCGGCAAGACTGCTTTGCCAGGCCAGGGGTATTTGTTGACGAGGGCGGATTGGGAGGGGATAGCGAAAAAATTTTCAGACGCCGGCGTTGCCATTCTGACAAACTTTTTCTCAAATAGCAGGGGCGCCTGGCAGCGATTTGAACGCAACTTGAAGCATCCCCAGGGGGACGAAGAAAAGGAAACCCCTTATGATCGTCGATGCGGGTTCCTGACCGGGGTTGACGTCATTTGCCCCGATATCCGGGGTTGGAGACTTCCAGTTTCGATTCCAATGGTGTGTCTGGCGGAAAAGGAATATGACTTGCTGGCCGAATCACTTTTCGGCGAATCGATCCTGGCGGATGCAAAACATCGGACGCAACTGGCGATTGATCGGGGAGCGGAAATTGAACGTCAAATAGTGAAAACCGAACAAGCCATGAAAGATTTTGAAACAGACTTTTGGGCCAGTGGAACGCAGGCAGCGTTAAAACTGAAGGCTGAACTGGCAAAACACCATGATGACGACCTTGACCGGATGAAAGCCGGATTCACTTATACCGTTGAATCGCTTTGCTGCGCCGAGGCCGAACTTGATTCGCTCCGTGACCTGCTCGTTAAGTCGGGGATTGAGACACTGGAAAGGCTTGAAACTTTTAATCGATTATTTTCACCGATGGGAGCCACTGAAGGGCGAAGCATGGAGCGGGCGATGAAAGAGGTTAAAGAGGGGCGGTTTCGGTTGAAAAAGTATCTGCTCAATCCTTCTGAAGTCGGGAGAGAAATTCGCAAGCAAAAGGCCGATGACTTGGCGCATCAGGCAAAAGAGGCGCAGGGGATCGTTGAGCGGGCCAAGGCGAGGGCTGCCCAGCTGGGGAAGATGGCAGAGGCGGCAATAAAGGCGATTACGAAATAATTGGTTTTTTGGTGAAATGTGAAAGGGAATGATTATGTCAAAAGAAATTGATTTTATGGAACTCTCGAAAATTCGCTCAGAGGAAAAGGGTATTGGGCTTACTGAAGCTATGAAGCAAGTTCACAAGGAATACCCTGGATTGCAGGATCGTTACGAGGCATACCAGAAGGCGGTTTATCAGGCAAATAATCCCGAATTTGCCAACAAGGGAACAAAGATTCGGAAGGAATTTAGCGAGTTCCCAAAATTCGCACTCACGCAAATCATGGCTGGCATCGCTTCTCTGGATGAAGCTAAACTGAATTTTCACGATTACTTAAAACAGCAAGTTAAAATCGCTGAGGATCGGATTGCATCACTTCAACAGCGTATAAGCGGAAAGATTGGTAAAGGGTCTACTGGCGTAGCATTTATTCATGGAGGGCGATGAACGTTTTTTAAACCAAAGGTAGCAGGGAATGTTTTTCTCCTAACAACCCTGCATGACACTGCCTTTGTTTAAAGTGGGAAGGCTCCTTTAGTTCTTTTCGTCACCTTCCCACTGTTTTCGTCAGGCTGGTCGGAGGTCAGACTCCGATCAGCCTTTATAAACCGAAATATTGACATATTTAATAATTTATGGGTCCTTTCCGGGCTGAAAAAAACGTCGCGATGTTGGTAGGCCGGGATTTTTGTGCGGAAGTGGCTTGAATTTCCGACTTCCGCTCCTCATGGTGTAACGAAAAATAGAGAAATGGCTTATAAGTGGTTAAATGTGCAAATATAATGTGTTTTAAAATATTTGAAAATGGGTTGAATGAGGAAATTTAGAGGACAAAAGAGGACTTAACATGGCGAATGTAACGGTAACATTGACGGGCGACGAACAAAAGCTCCTGCGGTCACTTGATAAAATCATCCAGAAGGAACGAGAGACTGCCGCTGCCGCCACACAGGCAGGCGATGAATCGGCCAGGGCGAGCCGGAAGGCAGAGCATGGACTTAAAGGATTAGCCGACGCGAATGAAGGAGTTTTCGGGAAAAGAGGATTAGATTTTGTCGGTGGGTATATTTCAAAAATAGGATCAATTGTTGGTGCAGTTGCATTAGCCAAGGCGGCATTGGCAGATTTAAATAAATCTATCGAAGAGTCCGCCGCGAAAGGTCGATCTGCCGAATTCGGCTTTGCCGGACTTGCTTTAACCGCCGGCGGGGATGTTGGGATGCTTAAGAAACTCACTGCCGACAGTTGGGACCTTTACCGAAAAGGTGGAGCCAAGAGCGCGGATGATGCGGCAGAGATCGTTAATCGGTTACAGTCAATTGGAGAAAACGACGATGTAACACGAAATCTTTATGCAAGTCTCTACGGTCCGTTTAAAGATACTGTCGGCGTTGCAAAAGCCGCTTCTGGGTTGAAATTCACAATGGGAGTGGACGAAACCGGATCGACCGCTGATATTCTATCCAAAACACTTGGCGCCGCCGGCAAAAGTCCAGATAAGGCTGAGGGTTTGCTTATGGCCGCTGCGAAAAGCGGTGCAAGTATGAAAGCGATCGGGGGAAGCGATGAAGAATTGCTTGCCGGTGTGGCCTTCCTGTCGAAAGCCTTTTCAACCGAGGAAGCTGGAACTCATCTTAGCGGTTTGATCGACCTTATCGATAAAAAGGGTATGGGCGGGCAAGGCTTCCTTCCAGGGTTGCAATCACTCCAGAAAAAACTGGGCGAAGGAACTTCCCTGACGGATTCTGAAATTCTTAAAACATTGGTCGAACAAACGGACGTCAAGGGAAGGCAAAGGGTTGATGAAAAGATCAAACTGCATCGCCAGAAACTCATGAC
>JAEWLZ010000009.1 GCA_023457295.1 Cyanobacteria bacterium OH_PDB_112 | reverse complement strand
TCTTTTCATACTGTATTAAGGAGAAGGGTGGGGAGATTCTTGGCAGGGCGGTGACGACCCGGGAAATTCGGGGCGGAGTCTATGATAAAAAGCTCATGCGGGAGTGTGTGAAAGATATCAGGAAGTTCGACAGGATTGTTACGTACTATGGGACGAAGTTTGATTTGCCTGCCTTAAGGACCCGGTGTTTGTATTGGGGTATTTCATTTCCGAAATATAAGGAACTGGTCCACACGGATGTTTATCCGATTGTCAAAAACAGGTTGAATCTGCATAGGAACAGGCTGGAGACGGCGTGTAACTTCCTGGACATTCCATCCAAGGAGCATAGGCTTGAGCCGGATATATGGTTTGCCGCGATGGGTGGGGATAAAAAAGCGTTGGAGTATATCCTGGAACATAATAAGGAAGATGTTATTAGTCTGGAATTGCTCTGGACCAGGCTTAAGGAGTATGCGAGGACACCACAGGTCAGTGTATAGGAGGGGAATGTGTGCTATCGGTGCGGATGGAAAGAGATTATTGATCAAGTCGATGAACTGCTGGATTCCGGGGATTATGAGTTTGCAAGGGAGACCTTGGAGGGGATTCTGGAGTGGGTCCTGGAGAATAAACATATAACGAAACGACAACAGCAGGCTATCGAGAATATTATGGAGGCGGGGCAGTAGGATGGCCAAAAAGTCAGAGGAGATGGTTCCTCAGGTTATGACGGAAAAAGATCTGCGGAACGGGTCTGCGCAGGAGAATGTGCTGCTGATCACCGGACAGACGCTGACCAGGGCCAAGGCTCGTGAGCTTTTCAAAACATCTAAAAGTAAGTTGAGCAGTCATGCGGATCTGATCTGTGTGCAAAAGGCGATGGAGCAGGCGGGGGTGGATCTGGCCTGGGAGATTGGGCAACTTAAGAAGATTGTTGAGCAGGACAAGGATTATAAGGCGGCACTTCAGGCGCTAGGGATGATTCAACTGATCAGGGAGGCAGCACTTCAGGGTGCGGGAAGCGGCGGGTCGCGGATGACGGCGAAGGAGGCGGAGGCGTTCAACAATATTCATGTTGGGGAAATGATCAATGTGATTGGGGATGTGCGGTCTACGCTGGGCGTCAAAGGGCAGGAACAGTTCGATAGGAAGGTTGTGGATGCGGAGATCAAGGCGGTGGTGAAAGAGGGATAAACGATGGCGAAATTCGGGGAGATGAGTACGAGTCAGATTCATCTGGCGTATCCTGCTGTACCGGCTGGATGTCAGGTGGTCTTGAATTATGTAGGCGAGCCGGACTGGTTGACAATTCGGCAGGTGACACGGGAATTGAGAAAGATCGCGGATGCACAGTTGGTGCATGATTTTATTGGACCAAGAGGACATAACCAGGAGGATGAGTAAATGGGCCAGCTTTCTACGATTTGTTGGGATTGCACGCAGCGGTGCAACCTGAAGTGCAGGCATTGTGGGCTTGGATCAAGGCGGGACAACGTTAGACGGGATATGCCTTTGGGGGATTTCCTGAACATTCTGACACGGTTCGAGACGATTTATGATCTACAGAAGGTGTTCGTTGGACTGACTGGGGGTGAACCTACGTTGCGGGAAGACATTCTCGAATGTATCCGCAAGATCAAGATGATGGGGTGTCAGGTCGGGATGGTATCCAACGGGTATAAGTTGGCAGATCGGATTGGTGAGTTTCGCAGGGCGGGGCTGGATGTACTTTCGATTTCATTGGATGGACCAAAGGAAGTACATAACTGGATGCGGCAAAGCGACTCGGCGTATCAACATGCTGTGGAGGCGATTTCGGCGTGCAGGCGGTTTGACAATCTTCCAGTGGATGTAATCACGAGTGCGACACCGAAGGTCCTTGATCATCTGGATGAGCTTTATGATCTGCTGATGCTGCTCAAGGTCAAATCGTGGCGATTGACAGATGTAATTCCTATTGGGTGGGCTAAAGAAAATCCAGAAGTTCTTTTTACATGGCCGCAAAGAGAGAAACTCTTGAATAGGATTGCAGAGTATAAAGCGGCTGGTGATATGCAGATTACACAAAACTGTGGGTTTTTCTGCGGGCCAGATAGTCCGGGACTGTTTGGGCGGTGTTTAGCCGGAGACCAGATTATGACCGTAAAACCAAACGGGGATATCGCTGGATGTATGGGGTCGGAAGACTTCGTCGCGGGGAATGTCTATCAGTCGGATATCCTGGACATATGGACCCAGGGGATGCTGATGTATCGGGACCGTAGCTGGATGAAGTGCGGAGTTTGCGATGGGTGTCCAGGCTTCGACAGGTGTATGGGCGGGCCGATTCATCTAAGGGATAAAAATACGTTGGAAGTCATTACGTGTCCTTATCGGGACTTTGTGAAAGAAACAAGTATTTATGAAAGTCAGGAGGTTTAGTATGAGCGATTTATCCAACAAGGTGGTTGGGGTGGGTCCGACTGCGCCAACAGTGACTAATGAGCAGGGCGGGAAGCAATCGGCTTCTCCGTACCGTCTGGATTTGGTTCCGGCCCAGGCGATTTTGACGGTAGCGAACATTTTGAAGACGGGTGCTGAAAAGTACGGAGAAAACAATTGGCGGAAGATTACTGTTGAAGATCATCTGAATCATGCGTTGGTTCATGCGTATGCGTATCTGGCTGGTGACTCCTCCGATGATCATCTTGGTCATTTTGCGTGCAGGGCATTGATGGCTCTTGAACAGTTGTGTTCTGGATATAGGGGTGTGGAAGTAAGTGACGCCTGAGCAGATCCAGGAAAAAATGCTAGAGGAAATACAGGCCAACCCGGTCTGGCCGTTCGAGCCTGGATACCAAGAGATGTCTCCAGCCGAACAGTTGGAGTCGCGTCTTCGGGTCATGACCGCATGGCATGACCCGGACGACTCCTCAACACTTATAGCAGATCGGTGGGCGTTCTTGCGTGGAGTAATCCTGTTCCTGAACTACCATATCAAAGGATGGTCTGAGAACAAATCCTGGTATCATCTCCAGACGCCGTTTATGCACTACAGGTGGCTTTATGAGATTACGTATCCATTGACGGCGATTGCGGCGTACCGATCCAGTGGCAAGTCCACGCTCATCGGCAAAGTGGTTCCGATGTTTATTGCCTTGACAAGACGGCAGACGAAAGTCGGTCTGGTTCTGATTAATCATTCGATGGGGAAGGAGCGGGGGCGGGAGATCCAGAAACAGCTTGAGGAGAATCCTCTGATCCTGGCGGATTTTGGATTGCAGAAGGGGCGGAGGGGTGGTCGAACGTGGAATACCAACTTCCTGGAGTTACCTAGCGGTTCTGTTATCAAGGTCGGAACAGTCAAGTCCGCGATGCGTGGAGGACGCCCGGATTGGTTCATTCTGGATGATCCCGAAAAAGATGCTGAAATGCGG
>JAEWLZ010000008.1 GCA_023457295.1 Cyanobacteria bacterium OH_PDB_112 | reverse complement strand
CTGCGCAGGCGCGCAAAGCGGGTGAAGCGAAGGCTGTTGCCCAGCCCGCCCGCGCCGCTCAGCAGCGCGCCCCACACTGTGAGCGCCGTGGCCATGGCAAAGCTCTGACCCAGGCATTTGGTGATCGCGTCCGCCCACGACATCGTCGTGCCGATGAACGCCCAGGAATCATACGCAAACAGCGCGCCGCCCAAAAAATTGCCTACGCCGAACATAAGGCCCAGCGCCAGCGCCCAGCCGCCCGGCCGCAGCCCCCGGCGCACATAGCCAAACACCATCAGCTGCCACAGCGCCAGCGCGAAAAACGCCCACAGGTAATCCGTGGTGGCCGCGGGCACGGCGCTTTTGCCAATGTAGAGCTCCGGGTTCACCACAAACCCCTTGGAACAGAAAATGGCCACCAGCAGCCAGCCCGCGCTGAGGATCCATTGGCGCAGGCGCGCCGGAGGCGTGGCAGGGCGCATTGTTTGCATGGTGTGCATGGTGATTCCTCTCCTGAAACCGCCTGTCGGCGTTGCTACGCCAATGCCGCATCGAGGCGCGCTGGCCGCGGGCGGGTCGTTATCAGAAAGGATAGCACAGATGGCCGATGGCCGTCAAGAAAACCTGCTCCCGTGAGGCTTGCGCCCGCCCCGCCGCACAAAAGCAGCAACCACGGGGGCGATGGCGGCCGCGATCCCGCTTGCGCCCTGTGCGCCTGCGCAAGAAAGCAAAGTGGCACGGCGTTGCGCCCTGCCACCCTGCGGAGGCATCCTCCCCCGCTCCCGCTCCCGTGCGCAAGTGCGCGTCACCCGCGCTGCCCTCGGCCGCCAAACCGCTGCCTGCCTTTGCGGGCGGGTTTCCTGCCGCGGGCGCCACTGTGGGGTAACCTCCGCCCCGGTGCTTCCTTACTTTTCTTCCAGCGGCGCATCCGGCGGGGTGCGCGCGGTGAGGGGGCTGAGCGCATCGCCCAGCCGCGCCACCAAAAGCCCGGCCGCCAGCATCAGCGCACCACATGCCCACCCCATCACCCGCCCGAAAAATTGCGCACGGATGACCTCAGGGCTACGCAGCGAAAGCACGCTGGCCTGCTTTTGCCACACGTTCCAAAACGCCGTTTCAATGTCCGCCGGCTCCACCAACACCTTGGGAATCCACTCCGGGAAGGTGTACACCGGCGCCACAAACCAGATGAACAGCTGCGCAAACGCCACCGCGCACGCCGCATACCCCAGCGCCAGCAGCGCCCCGCGCCAGCTGAGCCACGGGAGCAGCCGCAGGGCGTAGTGATCCCGCAGGCGCAGTTTCCAACGCGCATACAAACGCCGCACCTGCGCGTTGAGCAGCCGCAGGCAGCCCAGCAGCGCCAGCAGCCCGATCAGCGAGCCCACCACGCGCAACGGCAGCGCGGCGTTCATCGCCTCCTTGGTCAGGCTCAGGCAGGTTCCATCCCCGCCCAGCCCGGCGGTCGCGCTCTCAAAGGCAGACCATCCGCCCGAGCCGGGCACCGGCCGCGCTTGCAGGCACAGGGCGCTGAAGGTCAGGCTGCTTTTCTCCGCCGTGCGGTAGGGGATGTACAGGGTGTGCTCAAACCGGTCGCCCACACTACGCCCGCCTTTGGCCACGCCCACGATGCGGTAGCTCTCGCCGTTGAGCAGCAGCAGGCGGTCGATGGGCTCAGCATAGTTAAACAGCGCCACGGCGAGCTTCTCTTCCACAATGGCCACGTGCGCGCCGCGCTCAAATTCTTCGGGGTAGATCAGCCGCCCGCTGGTGAGAAGCAGCGGCTTGAGGGCAAACGCGCCATCGTCGATTGCCTCCAGCCGGGTGGTGGCGGCGGTGGCGTTTTCCCGATCCGCAATGACCGATACGCCATCCGCCACGGCGTACAGCGTCAGCGGCTCGCATGCCCCCGCCAGCTGCTCGCGCAGCTGGGGCATATTCAGCCGCGCATCGCGCAGGCCATCGTTCGTCGCGCTGCCGCCTTCGCCGGTAGCCGCCACTGGCGCGGGCGCAAGCCACAGGTATTGAAACTGCCGGGGCAGCGCATCCAGCGAAAACTGCGCATACAGCGCCACAACCAGCGCCAGCACCCCCAGCACGGCCGGCGCCCGGAGTCGGTACCGTTTGATCAAGGCCAGCATGGCATTTCTCCCTTAATCCACATACTCCATCACGGGCTTGCCATCCTCGATGGTGCGATCCGCGCGGTCGATGATCTGCTGATAGCTCAGATCCTCCTGAATGCTCACGGCCTTATCGCCCCGGTCGATCACGGTCACGGAGGTTTTGCGCGCGATCATGCCGCCGCCGCCCAAAAAGCCGCCGTACTGATTTTCTACCACAAACACGTAATCGTTTCCCTCACCCTCGCTGCGCAAGGCGCTGGCGGGGATGAGCGTGGCATTTTTGCGGGCGCGGAACACGATGTTCACCTGCAGCTCGCCATCGGTGAGCAGCTTGCTCATGCCACCGGCGGTGCGCAAAATGTCCTCGGTCAGCTCAATTTCGGCATAGCGGCGGCCGTCCTTATCGTTCACCACTGCGGTCACGGTGGTTTTGTAGGTTTCGTAATCCCCGCTGACCTCCACGCGCGCGCCTTCCTCCACTTCCTTTTTCAGGTCGGTGACATCGGCGCGCAGGCAGGGTGCGTCCTCTTTTTTGGCGATGGTGTATGCGGATGCCTTGCCATCATAGCCCTGGCCTTCCTTCACATCCATGGCCACAATGTAGCCCGCGCTCTGCGCCGTAACGGTGCTCAGCGCCTTGCGCGCCTCCATGAGCTTGACCATATCATCGCTCACATCGCGCATTTCCTTGACCAGCGCGTTGCGATCGTTGATGTATTTGAACACCTCGTCCGTCACCTTAATCACGCGGTTTTCATAGCTCTGGTAAAACGCGTCGCGGGCATCGTTAAAGGTAGCCTTAGCCGTGGCAGCCTTGGCGATGAGCGCCGTCAGCTCGGGGCTGGCCTTCTTTTGCTGCGCCAGCGCCGCCCAGGTATCCTGGTCAAACGTCAGGTCGATCCCCTCGGCGGTGGCGGCCAGCCGCGCGTCGCTCTCGGCGGCGGTGAGGGCGTCCTGCGCGTCCAGCATCACATCGTACAGCTCATTGCGCTTGCTTTGCTTGCTGGATTTGCGGTTGGCAATGTCCAGGTCGATCAGCTTTTGCGCCGTTTCCTTGTACTTGTCGCGCAGTTCCTTTTCCTTGGCGTCATAATCGTTCACGTTGGCGGTGAACAGCGTATCCCCAACCTCCACATACAGCCCGGGGCTCACGTACACCTTATCCACGGTGATGGGGGTATCCTCCGCCTGCTTGAGCGTAACCTCCGTTTTCACAGGGAAATACGGCTTGGCAGCCAGCTCGATCTTCTGCTCGATGCGCCCGGTGGAGGATTGCACCAGCTTCACCTTGGGGG
>JAEWLZ010000007.1 GCA_023457295.1 Cyanobacteria bacterium OH_PDB_112 | reverse complement strand
ATGGTAAAATATATTCTCCCGAAGCAGCTTTTATGCCTGTGTTTCTCGCTTCAGATAAACCTTTATTTTCTGTGTTTATTATAATGCTTTTAGGCTTGCTAAAAGTATTTAATACTTCAATAGTTTTCTCTTCGTTTGAACCGTCATTTACTATGATTATTTCAAAATCTTGAAAAGTTTGGTTCAAAACGCTGCTGACAGATTCTTCCAAATATTGTCCATGATTATAACAAGGAATTATTACAGATACTTTTGGCATTTTGTCCTCTTTTGCTTATTTATAATCATATTATAATAAACTTATTAAAAGTTCTAATTTTTTACTTGGATTTTGGATAAAGTTTTAAAAATAGCTTGATTTTCCTGACATTGTTTTATTAAATCTTCTTTTGTCAGGGGAGGAATTAAATTGTGCAAAAGTTTGCAATCCAACAAGAATTGGTCACTTTCAGTAGTGGGAGTTTCAATAATTACATTTTCTTCTCCGACGATGTTACTTAATATCTCTATAACCGGAATATTTAATTCTGAGCCAAAATTTAAAACTCCTGGCAGTTGTTTTTGACTTAATAATTTTAAGCCCGAATGAAAATATTTTTTGGTTATAAAATCTTTTACAGCATATGGATTTTTATTTATCATCAATTTCCCGTTTTTTGACATTGATTGAGAAATCCACCCCATAAAAATATTATAATTGTTTCGGAAAATAGGCTCTCCTATGATATTTGAAACTCTTAAAACAGTTAATTTATCACCAATTAAATCGGTTAAACATTTTTCGGTAAGAATTTTATTTTCAGAGTAAAAATCCATTGGATTTAATTCATCATTCTCCGAATAATAATTCAATTCAGAATTGCTGCCGTAGACTTTTCTAGAGCTTATAAAAATAAACTTTGTTTCTGTATCTTTTATAGTATTACAGATTTGATAATCAATTATATCTTCTTTTTTTAATATTTCTTTTGAAAATTCAGGCTGAATTGAAAAATTTAATATTAAATCGGCATTTTTTATTAAATCAGAACTAGAACCAATTTCTTTATGTGATATGAAACTTGCCGAAGGAAAATATTCACTTATTCCGTTCGCTAAATAGCTATTTTTACCTATTATTAAGATTTTTTTGCTCATTTATTTTTAATTATCCACCGATCAAAGAATTTTTTAATTTAAAATATAAACCTATTTTAATAAACTTATTAAGTTCATTATTCCATAAAATATGTAAAAAATGAAAATCTTTTTTACACATTTTAATAGTATTTTTATAAAAACCTTTATATTCTTCCGCAATATTTGGTTCTTCAAGCTTTTTAACCAATTTTATAATAAAGTTGGTCATAACTTCAAATTCTTTAGAATTTATTTTTTCTTTATTTTGAATTTTGGAATAAATATCTATTTCTTTATTGCACTCTTTACCCAAAAATTTCTTTTGGTATTCGTGCCTGAGTTTATTTGTTATTTTTGATTGTTCTTCCGATTTAGTCACGGAAATATTAGTATTATGCCAACGATAATTTAGCAAAACTTCAGGCAAATTGGCAAATTTTGCTTTATCTGCCATAGATAGCCACAAGCCGTAATCTTCAGCATGTTTGTATTCTTCGTTATATTTAAAATCGTATTTATCTAAGGTGGATTTTCTTATCATAACAGTCGGATGCCCCATAGAACAGCAAACAAATAATAATAAATTTTTGATATCTTTATCTGTTGTTGGCATTTTGACGATTTTATTTTTTGGAATCTTTTTAAACCATGTACCTAAAACATCAATATCTTCATTTTTATCAAGATAATCAACTTGTTTGGCAAATCTTTCAGGCAGCGAAATATCATCCGCATCCATCCTTGCGATATATTGTCCCGCAGCTAACCCCAAACCTCTATTTAATGTTTTTATTAAGCCTAAGTTTTCTTCGTTTTCAAAATATTTTATCCTGGAATCGTCGTAAGATAAAATAACTTGTTTTGTATTATTTGTAGAGCCATCATTTATGATGATAAATTCAAAATCAGAATAAGTCTGGTTTTGAATACTTTCAATGGCTTCCCTAAGATAGTCTTCTTCCGGATTGTAAACTGGCATTAAAACCGATATTTTGGGCATATTTATAATTCCTGCGGAATTAAAACTTCATATCCGTTTTTTTTCAAAAACTTTTCTCTTTTCGCTTCTTTTAAATCTTCTTCTACCATTTCTTTAACTAATGCGGGAAGATCATATTTAGGAACCCAGCCAAGTTTTTCACGGGCTTTTGCAGAATCACCTAAAAGCAAATCTACTTCTGTCGGACGGAAATATCTTGGGTCAACTTCGATTATTACATCACCTGTTGCTTTATTGATACCTTTTTCATCCACACCTTTGCCTTGCCATTCGAGTTCTATACCCAATTCTGCAAAAGTCATTTCACAAAAATCACGAATAGTTGTAGTTACGCCTGTTGCTAAAACAAAATCTTCGGGTTTTTCTTGCTGAAGAACCATCCACATACCTTCAACATAATCCTTTGCATGTCCCCAATCACGTTTACTGTCAAGATTTCCAAGATAAAGCTTATCTTCCATACCCAACATTATTCTAACAGCAGAGCGAGTAATTTTTCGGGTAACAAAAGTTTCGCCTCGACGAGGGCTTTCATGGTTAAACAAAATTCCGTTTGAAGCAAAAATATCATATCCTTCACGGTAGTTTACGCAAATCCAGTAAGCATAAAGTTTTGCGCAAGCATAAGGAGAGCGCGGGTAAAAAGGTGTTGTTTCTTTTTGCGGAGTTTCTTGCACGAGTCCATAAAGCTCAGACGTTGAAGCTTGATAGAATTTAGTCTTTTTTTCAAGTCCCAAAATCCTTATCGCTTCTAAAATTCTTAATGTTCCTAACCCATCCGCATTTGCAGTATATTCAGGACAATCGAAAGAAACTTTTACATGAGATTGTGCCGCAAGGTTATAGATTTCATCAGGCTGAATTTCTTGAATAAGACGAATTAAATTTGTACTGTCGGTTAAATCACCGTAATGAAGCTTTATTTTAAGGTTATCACTATGGATATCCTGATATAAGTGGTCGATTCTTGAAGTGTTAAAAGATGAAGAACGCCTTTTCATCCCGTGAACTTCATACCCTTTTTCAAGTAAAAACTCTGCTAAATAACTTCCGTCTTGTCCTGTGATACCTGTGATTAGTGCAACTTTTCCCATTTTTATTCCCCTATTTAATTAAAATTCAAAACTTGATTCAGATAATCTATTTTATCTTTAATATCGAATTGGTGATTACCGACAAAAAGACCATTTTTATCTATATATTCGGCATTTTTTAATACGCCTGAAATTTCATAATCAAAATATTTTATAACATCGTTTTTGACAAAATTACCTGTAACTATTTGCCTGCAATCAATATCATTTTCAAGAAGTTTTTTCACAATATCTTCTCTTTTGAGATTTGATTCCGGTTTTATAATTAGTGAAAAGCCAAACCAAGAACTGTTATCAATATTTTTTTGAATAATAAAATCTTTGTGGTTAGAAAATAATTCTTGAAAATATTTGGCATTTTCTCTTCTTATTTTTAAAAATTGTGGAAGTTTTTTTAATTGTTCAAGTCCTGCGGCGCCTTCCATTTCTAGAGGTCGAACATTATACCCTGGCAAAATAAATCTAAAAGCTTCCTCAAAAGAATTGTCGGATTTTTCGCAAAGAGTATTGTGTTTCTCTAGATTTCTTGTCCAGCCGTGAGCCCTTAAACATACAAGAACATCTCTAAGGTTGTCATCATCAGTTACGATAAATCCACCTTCCATACTGGACATATGATGCGAAAAGAAAGTCGAAAATGTACCCATAAGCCCAAAAGTACCTGCTTGTTTGTCTTGGAAAGTAGCGCCCATTGATTCACAATTGTCTTCAAGTAATATTATATTTTTGTCTTTTATCAAATCATTTATTTGGGCAAAATTATTTGGATTTCCAAGTAAATTCACTGCTAAAATTGCTTTTGTTTTTTCTGTAACAGCATTTTTGAGAGCTTCTAAGTCGAAATTTAATGTTTCTAAATCAATATCAACAAATTTTAATTTCAAACCATATTGATATAAAGGGTAATAAGTCGTAGGCCAAGAAACGGCAGGAACAATTACTTCATCACCTCTTTGTAAACGATTTTTACTGGAATAGAATAATGCGGCTATCATAAGTAAATTTGCACTTGAACCCGAATTTACCATTACAGCGTATTTAGAACCAACAAATTTCGCGAATTGTTTTTCAAATTCAAAAACATTTTCCCCCATTGTTGTCATATGTGATTCAGCAAGCTTTTTTATGGCTTCAACTTCTTTTTCATCCCAAGAACTTTCCGCAAGTCTATATTGTACTTTTGTAGTATTCATAAGTTCTTCTTACTCCTTCTTCTAAAGAAAATTTGGGCTTGAATCCAAATTCGGTTTGTTTGGTTACATCTACAAGCTTTTGCATCATACCTGAAGGTTTTGTCAAATCGTGTGTAAATTTTCCACTATATCCTAATACATTAGCTATTGTAGCATAATACTCATTAATTGTATAATCGTATCCCAATCCTGCATTGATTAAAACAGGAAGCTTTTCATAATTATTTATTGCCATAAAAACAAATTCTGCAAGATCCTCAGAATACATAAATTCTCTTCTCGCCAGACCGTCTCCCCATATTTCAACTTCAGGTAAATTATTATTTATGGCATTATCTATTTTTTTAATTACCGCAGGTATCATA
>JAEWLZ010000006.1 GCA_023457295.1 Cyanobacteria bacterium OH_PDB_112 | reverse complement strand
CGTATAATCAATAAGTTTTTGCCAAAATTCATATGGTTTATTGGTTGCCACATCTGCTCTAATACCATCTACGCCTAGTGATAACAACAAATCCACATAACTTTTATAAGCCTCATAAGTCGGCATATAAAGTTTTCCTGTTTCATCCTGCACTTTAAATAATCTTACATCTGTCCAATCAAGAGGTGTTATAGGATTTCCCTCAGAATCTTTTACAAAAAGTTCGGGATTTGATTCAAACAAATCATAAGAACCGCAGGCAGGCATATCAAAAATAACTCTTATATCTCGCTTATGGCATTCATTTATAAAAATTTTTGCCTCTTCTTCCACCGTAAAATTATTCAACTGCTCGTCTAAAAGTCTGTCAAATTCTGTAAATGAAGCCATAGAATACAAAGAGCCTGCTGTACCCTGTGCAAATTTTTTACCTACTTTTGTAACCGGTAAAACATGAATAGTGTTTATGCCTTTGTCTTTAAGCTCATCAAGCCTTACGACAGCATTTAAAAAAGTCCCTTGTTTTTCACCTTTTTCAAGATCTATTATTCCGTTTTTATTAGCATCTTCAGAATTAAATGAACGAATATTTATTACATAAATCACAGCTTTATTTGCCAAAAATTCACTGCGCAAGCCTTCTGCATAAGACGGTAAAAAACTACCTGATACCAAAAAGATTGTCACCAACAGGGTTAAAACTCTTCTCATTGACTTTTGCTCCGTTTAATACTACTTTAAAATTATAATACCAAAAATTCAAGGTGAAAATTTATGGAACAACTGTTAAATTACTTTTTGGCAACATTTTCGGCATTATTCTTTACGATAGACTGTTTGGGAATTACACCTATTTTTATTTCTCTTACGGCAAATTCATCTTCGCTTTATAAAAGAAAAATGGCAAAAAAAGGCACACTCACCGCTTTCATTATCCTTTTTTTCTTTGCAATTACAGGATCTATGCTTCTTGATGCTTTCGGAATAAGTCTTCCCGCTTTTAGAATAGCTGGAGGAATATTACTTCTTTTACTCTCTTTAGAAATGGTCCTTGCTAACCCAAATCCTCCTATAAAAAGCGAAAATGACGAAGAAAGAAAAGAATCGGCAAAAAGAAATGACATTTCGGTTTTTCCGATAGCAATTCCTCTTTTGTCAGGACCTGCTGCAATAACACTACTTATTCTATTTATGAAACAAGCTCAAGACGCAATTTCAAAGCAATTTCTGATTATTTTGGCATTAACTCTAAATATGATAATTTGTTGGTTTGTTCTGATTTTTGCAGCACAAATAAGCAAATTTTTGGGAAAAACAGGTATTAATGTCATATCAAGAATCTTTGGAATACTTTTAACGGCACTTGCCTGTCAGTTTTTTATTGACGGCGTTGTTGAAGCATTTCACTTACATTTTTAAATAATTTCCATCTTATAAAATTTCAATTTTTTATTTAATTCCAAAGCTTCAGGCATTAAACTTGTCAGATATTTCCAAAATCTTTCGCTATGATTTTTTTCACGAGTATGCGCCAATTCGTGCAAAATAACATAATCAATAAGCTCATAAGGAAGGCGTATAAGATGCAAATTTAAATTAATATTGTTACGTCCCGAGCAGCTTCCCCAGCGAGAAGAAAGGTTTTTCACAGTCAAATCACGATATTTAAGACCAAATTTTTTAGCCCAAAACTCTGTTCTTTGAGGCAAATATTCTTTTGCTTCAATACGCAAAGCTTCTATTAATGCTTTATGAATTTTTTCTTGATTTTCCTCTTTTGAAATATCTTCACAAAGCGCAAAATTCACAAAAATATTACCCTCTTTTATGGAAAAAAAACTCTTTTTAATATCTTTGCGACAAATTACAAGCTTATGATGCCTTGTTGTAAAATCTGTATTTTCGTCAAAAATTACCGTATTTTTTTTGAATTTTTGAACTTTTTCGAGATTTTTTCTTATCCAATCAAGATGACCTTTAGCAAAATCCCGAGCTTTTTCATAAGGAAAAAACCACGGCATAGTAACAACAGTGCCGTTTTTCGGAGAAACCTTTATTCTAAGTTTTGTAGACTTCCGATTTTTCTTAAAAAGAATATTTATGCCTTCCAGCTCAATTGTTTTTTGGCTCATCCCTGCTCCTTAATTATATAAAAATTTTACTATAAATTATTTGCATATGAAAATTATTCGATATAAAATTCGAAGTATATAACCTTATAAATTTTAGATGAAAGGAGTTTGTAATGAAAAGATTTTTAACAGCTTTAGCAATCTTGTCAGTAATGTTTCTAAACACTACGGTCTTTGCTGCACAAGCCTTTACAGATATCAGCTCAAATCACTGGGCATTTTGGTATATAAAAACTTTATCAGAAGAAGGTGTTGTAGTTGGATATCCAGACAATACTTTTCGTCCCGATAACAATATAACAAGAGCAGAATTTGCTACTATGGCAATAAAAGCTCTGCATCAAGATAAAGCCGTTATCAAATCTCCTTACAGTTTTTATGACGTGCCAAATGACCACTGGGCACACGATATGATTACAAAAGCCGCATACTTTGACCTCGTAAAAGGTACATCTGAAGGTAATTTTTTACCGGAACAAACAGTATCAAGAGCTCAAGTTATTTCAGTCGTGGTAAATGCACTAAGTTTACCTGATTTAACTCCTGATCAGGCGAGAAAAATTCTTGAAGAATCTTATGCCGATTATGACTCCGTTCCTGAATGGATTGTAGTTCAGGCAGCGAAAGCAGAAACACTAGGAATACTTGTCAAATCACCTTCTAACCCAAAGTGT
>JAEWLZ010000005.1 GCA_023457295.1 Cyanobacteria bacterium OH_PDB_112 | reverse complement strand
CTTATACTCAATCCCAACGTGACAGAGCGCTTTTGGCTATCGTAAAAAGCGGGCTTATGGATCAATATGTCGGCCTTGAAGTATTTGATAAAGGTGACTTTACCTCCACAAAACAAGATAAAAAAATACGTCTTGCCCGAGCCATAAACGGTGAATTATCAAGGCTTATAAGAAGAATTCCTCCTATTGAAAACGCTTCGGTTTTTGTTTCCATCCCTGACCCCTCATTATTTACTTCCATGCAAAAACCCACAACTGCTACCGTTCAGCTTACTCTTCCAAGCGGGATAAAGCTTGAACGCGATAAAATAAAGGCAATTCAAAACCTTCTTTTAGGAAGTATTCAGGATTTGAAAGTTGAAAACATCTCAGTTACCGATACAAACGGTAATGTTTACAACAGTATGATTGGTGCTGAAGACAGAAGGCAAGAAATAATTGAAGAAAACGATAATTATATGAAGAATAAAATTCAGGTTCAGCTTGATCGTCTTATAGGAAAAGGAAATTATGTCGTTACGGTCAGCACTTCTTTAAGGCAGGTTCCTGTTGAAAAAAGTAGTGTGATTTATGACCCTCAAAGTCAAGTTGCCCTTAATGAACAAAAATTTGTTGAGCAGTTGGGAGATAAAACCCAAGACCAAAATAAACTTACAAATGCCGTAAGTTCTTATATTCCGTCGGCAATGCCTCAGGATAATTCTTCAAATTCTAATAAAAATTACACTCGTAGTGCTCAAGAAATGCAATATGGTGTAAATAAAACTCAAATTAAGCAATATGAGGCTCCGGGTACTGTCGAAGATATTTCTATAGCTATCACAATCGAACAAAGTGCTATTCCTATGAATATGACAACAGAAGAATTTAAGGATCTTGTAGCAAGAGCGGCAGGTCCAAAAGTTTCTGCGGAAAATGTAGAAGTTGCTTTTTCTGATAATATGAGTCCTTTTTTGGCGGGTGAAAAAACTACACAGCTTCCAAAGCCTGAAAATAGCGGAAATCCTTGGTGGCTTATTCTTGTTGTTATTATAGGAGGTTTAGGATTTATACTTTATTATGCTGATAAAAAAGCCAAATCAGAAGCCGATAAAAATTTACGTGAAATTGAAGATCTTAAATATTATGCAAGACAGCAGGCAGATCAATTGGAGCAATTTTCTCAGGCTACCAATATGATAATGGCGCAGCAGCAAGAATTGCGCCAGACTATTGTCGAAGAAAGGCAAAGAGTTCCGGTTGCCGCGGCAGTTCCTCAGGAAGCTCCGATTCCACAAGCTCCTTCACCTTCTGTGAGTGATTATTATGAAGATGATTATTCTTTTGAAGATATATCCGGTGCTGCTGATAAATATGATGAAGAGGCTTTGGGTAATTATTTACGTTCCTGGATAGAAAAGGAAGAATAGCTTATGGCGATAGCAGGTTTTAATCCAAAAGAATTTGCCGCAAGCTTGAAAGAACAGGCGAAAGAAGTAATACCTGCTGATTTAAGCCAACAGGATAAGAGTTTTATTGCCGATACGCTTTATCGTTACTGTACTTTAGCGGGAGATGCTCTCGCTAATGATGATACCGCAACGCTAGATGCTCAGCAGGCTTCTATAATTACTCAATTTATAGGGGAATGGACATTCCATAAAAGTATTGACCTTGTTCGTTCAGGGATTCCGTTAGAAAAACGTGATCCTATTTTGCAAAAAGTCGCTTTTGCCGTTTTTGAAGAGGCAAGAGATGTAATTATTAATAATGTTGATCATAATGAAGCAATAGGCAGGGTCGAAAATGCGGTAGCTTACGCATATCAAGAAGCTCTTGATGAAATGAGTAAACAGCATCAACTTGATGAAGAAATTGCTCAAAAAGCTAAAAGTGAATCGAATATTGATAAAATGGCTCAGGAAACTGCCGCACGGGAGGGAGCTCAGGCTCAGTCGCAGCAACAAAATCAAACGGCAGATAAAAATTCGCAAAAATTGTTGCGTTTAGCGGCAATAGCAATGCTTTTAAAGAAAATGAGCAAAAAAGACGCCGGGAAAATTTTATCAAAATTTAATGATAGAGAAGGAAAGGCCATTTCTTCTTATATGCAGGTAGAGGGGCTAGAGGAGGCTTTTGATATGGCTACAATAAAAAAATTCATGCATGACTTTTTACTGACAATTCCGGAAGAAGCTCATGCTTATAATGAAAAACAAACACGCAGAAAATATACAGAGCTTGCAAAAAGTATTCCGCAGGAAGAATTGGAAGCTGTGTTGAGAACAGAGAGACCAAAGGTAAAAAAATCTGTTGAAAATCCAAAAAATGTAAAAGAAATGCCAGCTAAAGTATCAGGAATTGTATTTGAATATCTTAAGGAAAAAGTCGGAAAATAATGATAATAAGAAAAAAAAGAACTCAAAGTCAGCCAAAACCTGAACAATATGAAGAAAATCAAAAGGAATCGGTTATTGAAGAAAAAACCGAATCTTTTGCCAAGCCTGTTTTGCCTGATTATGATGTTCTTAACGACATTGATATTGACGCTATAGCTCAGGAACGTTTTGAACGCCGCCGAGGAGATCGCCGTCGCGGGTATCGCAGAGTTGATGACAGAAATCTTATTTCCAGGGCGGAAGAAGAAGCAAAGCTTATAAAAGAAAACTCAAGCCGTGAAGGTTTTAATCAGGGACTTATGATAGCAAAGCAGCAGCTTGAATCATTTAGAACTGTTGTTGATGAATTTATGCGTGCAAAGGAAGAATCTGTTGCTATTATTCAAAATGACGTTGTCGAAATAGCTTTGAAGATAGCTAAAAAAATTATAAAAAAAGAACCGTCTGTGGATAAAAATATTGTGTTAAGTATTATTTCAGATGTTATAAAAGATATAGGTAAGGACGAAAAGCACATTATCATTAAGATTCACCCCGATGATGCCGATAATGTAAGAACAAATTTACCAAACTTATTCCCAAGTTTGCAAAGTGAGGCTAGAATAATAGTAGAGACTGAGGAAAATGTCGAATTAGGAAGTTGTATAGTAGAAACTAAAAACGGACTTGTCGATGCAAGATTTTCTACTCAGTTGGAGATACTACAAAACGCGTTTAAAGAAAGACTTTAAGGGGTGAGTATTGGCTAATCAGGGAGGAGCTCCCACTATACCAATAAGTGAGATAGCCTTAGGCATATTTGTCGTAGGGCTGATTTTGATATTGCTTATCGAAATGCCTCCTTTTATGATTGACGCTTGTATAAGCTTGAATATTACGCTTGGAATTATTCTGTTGATGATTTCGTTATTCGTAAATAGGCCGCTTGAATTAGCGTCCTTTCCTTCTATTATTCTTTTAGGAACAATGTTCAGGCTGGTTTTGGGGATTGCTTCAACAAGGCTTATTCTTGCAAAAGGAGAAGCCGGAGAGGCTATTGAAGCTTTCGGAA
>JAEWLZ010000004.1 GCA_023457295.1 Cyanobacteria bacterium OH_PDB_112 | reverse complement strand
CCCCTAAAGAAGATACACCTGCCCAAAAATCTTCACACGAAATTACAGCAATGGCAAAACAAAATTCTAATGATAATTGGGAAATTACTTTCGAGAAAAAATAATGAAAAAAATAATTTTTTGGCTTAATGCGGCAAGAGTTTACACAATGCCAATGACAATAATGTCTTGGCTGATAGTCTTTGTTTGGGCGTTATCAGACGGCGGAAACATCCTTCTTGGGATTTTGACTCTTATTGGAATTTTGCTTGCACACCTTGGTACAAACCTTTTTGATGATTATCTTGATTATAAAAAAGGTGTTGAAAATATTCAAAATCTAAAAGAAAAATGCTGGTACATAAAAAGCGGTGAAGCTACTCTTTCGCAAACTTTAGCCGTTGTATGTATTTATTTTGGATTAGCTGCTCTAATAGGTTTATTTTTGACAATAAAAGTCGGCATCGGTGTTGCCCTTATAGCTTTTGCAGCAGGAATTTTATGTTTATTTTACAGTCCATGCACATATATAGGTCTTGGCGAAATTCTTGTTGGACTTCTTTTTTCTCCGTTTTTGTATCTCGGAACTTATTATGTAATGGCTCATGGATTTTCACGAGAATTAATGTTTATGGCTATCTCGACAGGGCTTTTGGTAGTTGCTGTCTTGTATACTCATATGTTGATTGATTATGAAAGCGATAAACAAGACAACAAAATAACACTTTCTCGTCTTATGGGAACAAAACACAATGCTTTTATACTTCTTATTGCTATGATTTTGGCAGCATATCTCAATATAGGGATTTTGGTTTATTTAGGGATTTTTGCACCGAAGTTTTTGCTCACGTTTTTATCTTTACCTTTTGCATTAAAGCTTTTTGGACTTATGAAAATCACAACTTATGACCCAAATGCAAAATCGGAAGAAAATTATTTTCGGACAAGAATAGATACCTCTATTCAGCTGATGGCTGTGTTTTCAGTGCTTGTGTGCGTAGCGAAGGTGTTATAGAAAATGGCTCCTAGCAATATAGAAATAAAACAAATTATCCTAGATAAAGACGGTAATATTGAAAAAGAAACGCTTTACAACATTGATAGTTTAAATCAACAAATTATAGCAAAATCAAAATTAAAAAACGTTCGTTCAACGATAAAAGAAGCTGAAAGAATATATAAAAATAAAGAGCTAGTTTTAAGTACAAATTCAATCAGAAAATGTTATGAGCAAATAACAGCATATCTTAATGCTGACAACAAAGAATTTAACATAACTCAAAAACGACAAACTGAAAATTGGAAAACTTGCAATCACTTTCAAGAGAATAAAAGACATAAAAATAAAAATGTTGAAGTTAGTAATTTTGGAAGAGTCAAAATAAATGGAATAATAGCTATCCAAAATAATACAGCAATAGACAACGGCGAATTATATATAAAAGAATTTGGAATTTCTTTAAAGGTATGGACTTTGGTAGCCAAAACGTGGTTAAAAAAACCACAAGATGATAATTGCATTTATGATGTTCACCATATTACTAATAACGGATGTGATAATAGACCAGAAAATTTGATTTGGTTAAAAAGAGAATATCATAATAAAATCAATCACAAAATAAGAATATAATTCTTCTCGCCTTGTGGTAAGTGAACGTACATTTGTTAACGAAAATGGAGCAAAGAGGGTTACAAAGTAACCCGAAGGCGAGGACTGTTTGAGTGGCGTAGCCACGAGTTCCGCAAGCCTAGCGAAATTAAGTTTAGAAATGTGTGAACGATAACAGGCGAGCGTTTTTGGGTACTTTTTGGGCAAAAAGTACCTTAAGAAAAAAGTATATATGCAAAACAATATAACGAGATGCTGAATCAAGTTCAGCATGACATATTAATTAATAAGATTGCTTCGATTATGCTCGCAATGACAAAACTTCTTACAGCTCTTCTGGAGAAGCTATTCTTCCTAAAATAGCACTCGCAGCAGCAATCGCAGGAGAAGCAAGATAAACTTCGCTCTCTGTATGCCCCATTCTACCAACAAAGTTACGATTTGTGGTTGAAATACATCTTTCACCTTTAGCAAGAATTCCTGCATGTCCACCCAAACATGGTCCGCAAGTCGGAGTAGAAACCGCACCGCCTGCTTTTACGATAGTTTGAACATAACCTTTTTCGATGGCTTCAAGATAAATATCTTGTGTCCCCGGGAATACAATCAAACGTACATCTTTGTGAATTTGTCTTCCTTCAAGCAATTTTGCGGCTACTTCAAGGTCAGAAATCCTACCGTTTGTGCAACTTCCGATAACTGCTTGGTCAATTTTAATATCACCGACTTGTGAAATACCTTTTGTATTTTCAGGTAAATGCGGGAATGCTACCTGCGGTTCAATTTTTGAAACATCATATTTTAAAACCTGACAATATTCAGCATCCGCATCACTTGTATAGAATTTGTAAGGTCTTTGCGCTCTGCCTTCAACAAATTTGCGAGTAATTTCATCAGGAATTATGATACCGTTTTTTGCACCAGCTTCAATAGCCATATTACAGAAAGTAAAACGACCGTCCATAGACATATTTTCGATTACACTTCCGCCAACTTCGAGAGATTTGTATAATGCTCCGTCAACACCGATTTGTCCGATTAAATAAAGGACCAAATCTTTTGCGCTTACCCACTTTTGAAGTTGACCGTTGAACTCTACTTTGATTGTTTCAGGAACTTTAAACCAAGTTTCACCTAAAGCCATAGCACAAGCCAAATCTGTTGACCCGACTCCTGTTGAAAACGCACCCAAAGCGCCATATGTGCAAGTATGGGAATCCGCACCTATTACTAAGTCCCCGGGTCCTACGATACCTAAATCAGGAAGCAATGTATGCTCAATGCCCATTCTTCCGACATCAAAATAGTTTTTAAGGTCTTGTTCACGAGCAAATTCACGAATCATTTTTGCTTGTTCAGCTGATTTTATATCTTTGTTCGGAACAAAATGGTCAGGAACAAAAACAACTCTTTCTTTGTCAAAAACTTTTTCGGCACCTGTTTTACGAAATTCGTTAATAGCAACAGGTCCTGTAATATCATTTGCAAGAGTAATATCAACTTTCGCCGTAATCAAATCACCGGGCTTAACGCTATCAAGTCCTGCGTGAGCCGCCAAAATCTTCTCTGTAATTGTCATCGGTCTTGTCATAATATAACTCCCTCTATAAAAACTTTTTACAGTCAAAATGGAATTTTAACTTTGTTTCACATTCGATAATTAGCATATTACAACCAAAATTTTGCGTCAAATTACGACTTTGCTGTAAAAAAATTATTCCCAATCAGGCTTAATATCATCATCAAGATTTTCCCAATCAAATTTGCTTTTGGGTCGATAATCAGGACTAGCCAACTCTGAAGGATTTTTCGGGAATTCTATTTCTTGCCCAGCATTTTTGGCTTTTACAATTTTTCCAAGGTTATTAATTGTATTAACTGAGACTTCATCCAGCGCCTCGCCTTTATTTTGAAATTCTTTTAAATAAAAATGACTTTTTAAAAAATCTTGTTGCGCTGTATTTACATCCCCTGTCATTGAATGAAGCGCTGCCGAATATGCTAAAGTTAAAGGATCTTTAGAATGTTTATCAATAAAAGGTTTAAATCCTTCCAAAGCTTCTTTTGGATTATCTGTCGCAAGATTGAGATAAACCTTGCTGATATGTATTACATCATCATCAGGATTAAATTTAATAATTTTTTTAAAAAGTTCATTTGTTTCTTCCACTTTGCCTTGTTTGGCGGTTATTATGGTTTTGTTATAAAGAGAATTCATAGCATTTTTATTTTGGGGATAAAAAGTAAGAGATTGTTCCAAGAAATCTATACTTTTTGCTTGATCTCCTTTCATTTCTTGAATAAAACTTTTATTCAACAAAATCAAAGATCTTAAAACATTTCCCGGATCTTTTTCCAATGCTACATCAAAATCTTCTTCCGCTTTTTCTAATTTATTTTGGGATATATTCAAAACGCCACGATTATTATACAAAATTACACTTTCAGGGTTAGCTTCTATCCCTTTATTTAGTGTTTGTGACGCGTCTTCGAAATTTTTTAGACTTATTTCCAAAGTTGCTTTTGCCATATAAAAGTTTTCTACTTTCGGATTATTTTTTATTCCTTCTTCTAATGTATTAATGGCTTCATGGGGCTTTTGAATTTGTTGTTCTAACTCAGCTTTTTTTGAATAAAAATATATTTCATTAGGATTATTTTTTATTCCTTGCTGAAGCGTTTCTATCGCATCAGGTATTTTTCCTATTTTACTTTCAACATGCGATTTATATTCATAAAATCTTACTTCTTTGGGATTAGCCTGAATACCTTCCTCAATTGTTTTAAGAGATGCAGATATATCTTGTAATACAAATTCTTTATATGCTTTATGATTATAAAGATCAGGGTCATAAGGATTAATTTTAATCATCAACCCTAAAGTATTAACTGATTCAGGAATTTTGTTCAAATGTTCTTCATAATGTAATTTATCCTCTAACCATTGGATATTATCGGGAAATTGTTTTGCAGCTTTATTAATACTCTTATATGCTCCTTCTTTATATCCATAATTTATTTGCATATTAATTAAATCTATATGATTTTTCTCCTCTTCAGGTGCTAATTTTACTATTGTACTAAGAGTTCTTATTACATTTTTTTTGAAACCCATTGCCTGTTCCAAATCCGCTTTTTGTTGCAAAATTCTTAAACTACTAGCCAAATTTCCTGTTCTATCAGCTGTCAAGTTATTTGAAATACTTTTTGAAACTTGATTAAGAGACTCTAAAGCTTTGCCTTTTTGATTTATTCTTGCTTCAATTTCAGCTTTTTTTAAATAAAGAGCTGGCAAACTATGATATTCTTTATTGTTTGAAGCCATAATAATATCTTGATTCAAACTTTTTATTGTGGCTTTTGCAATTTGTTCAAAAGTCAATCTCCCTTTAAAAACAGGCTTCATTGTTGTACTTTGAAAAGTATCACTTGCCAAAGATTTTGTCATAGCAAAATTACTTTTTTGCTGTGGCTTGCTTTGATATTTTTGTACAAAATTATTCTTTACCGCAGAAATAATCATATCTTGTGCCTCATTTAATTATTCTTATGGTAATTTTATAACTTGTAAAAAAATTTTGTTGCTATTTTGTTTATATTATCTTAAAGAAATTTTACAAAAATATACTAAATCAAATTAGCCCGCAAGAGCAGGTTCCCAATATGACGGAACTGCTTCTATGCCGTGCTTTTTTAACTCAAATTCAAAATAATCATCAGGTCTACAAGGTTCTTTCAAAAGTTTCATTCCTGCTTCCTCAGGTGTTCTGTCAGCTTTTTTTTGATTACATTCAGGGCATGCCGCAACAATATTCTCCCAGGAATAATCTCCGCCACGGGATTTGGGTAAAACATGATCCAAAGTAAGTCTGGTATGTGTCTTGCCGCAATACTGGCAAGTGTATTCATCACGAACAAAAATATTTTGCTTGCTAAAAGGCAGTTCCGTTTTTGGAACTGCCACATAGTAACGCATTTTTATAATATGGGGAGCAAAAATATCTTGCTTGTCGACAAAGTTGTCAATGCTACTTATCTCGTCAGCCTTGCCCTTCAAAACAAGCATAAAAGCCCGTCGCCAAGTACACACCCTCAAAGGTTCATCAGATGCATTCAATAGAAGGACTTTTTCCATAACGTCTTCCGTTTCCGGTCGAATCACGACCATTTGTTAAAGACTTTGCTCATATTATATATTTAATTTTAAAATTGATAAATACTACACTTATAGTATTCCCGTTGGGCTATTTTTTAAACCTTAAACATGGCTCAGGAGGGTGTTTTGAGGAGATTTATTCTTGTCCTATTTTAACAAGAATTCCTTCTCTTATTTCAATGGCATCAACACCGAGTTTATTGAGAACTTTCATTGCTATACAATCTTTAAGTTTAATTATGGCAAGTAAAATATGCTCTGATTCTATGCGAGGTTTTTTATATTTTTTTGCTTCAACCCAAGCCATTTCAAGAAGTCTTTTAGCTCTGGCCGTATAATAAATTTCATTTGCTTCATATTCTGCGCCAAATCCAAGGATTTTTTCAATTTCAGCACGAACATCTTTTATGGTGACACCTAATTCCGAAAGTACTACGGCACCAATTCCCGAACCTTCCGCCAAAATCCCATACAAAATAAGCTCCGTTCCCAAAAGCTGATGAGCAAGACGGCGAGCTTCTTCCTTTGCCAGGCTCAAAATCGTAAACGTTGTAGGTTTCTGTTTTTCAATAGGCTTTATGATTTTTTCAAAAAGATCATCGACATCATTATTAATATTTTTTATAGCTTGGTATGCCAATCCGTGTTTTTCTGCCAAAATCCCCAGCATAATATGCTCAGGCAAAAGCGATGTTGAGCCAAGTTCTTTTGAATATTCCTGAGCTCGATTTAAAACATTATAGAGTTTTGGCGTACAAAAAATATTTTTTTCTACAAATTCAAATTTTCTGCTTGAAATTTTTGATAGTTCTGAATTTATTTTATCAGATGTCAAATTTTCTTGAGCTAAAAAATCAATCATATCGCTTTTTTCTAAAATAGCTTGCAAGATTTGCTCTGTGCCTAATGCTTCAAGGTTTTTCTGAGTCATTTTTTCCAAAGCTAAGTTCATAATTTCTGCAACTTTCGGTTCATCAAAAAGTATCGGTACAGAAAAATAATTTTCATTTTCGACTTTAACACCTTCGGGATGTTTTAAATCCTTTTTTTTCTTTTCAACAATTCTTTTCAATGTTGCTTTTATTCGTGAAACATCAAAATCATATTTTTCAAAAATTTTTAATACATCTTTATCTTCAGTCAAAACAAGAAAAATATGCTCAGGACCTATATAATTTGTACCTAAAGCTCGGGAAACAGTCCAAGAACCATCTAAAATATCACGAACCTGGCGACTAAAAGGTATAATTTCTGGTACATTTGATGTTTTATGCTGTTTAAGAGCTTCTTTTACATCATCAAAAAAAGTATTCGGCTTAACTCCGGTCACTTTCAAAACACGCGCCAAAATACCTGAATTTAAAGAAATTATCCCTAAAAATAAATGCAGCGGATAAAGACTGTCATGTTCAAAATTTTTGGCCATATCCTGGGATAAAACCATTGCATTTATTGATTTTTCGGTAAAACGCTCAAGCATTTTTAATGTTAATCCTTGTTTTGGCTATAAAAA
>JAEWLZ010000003.1 GCA_023457295.1 Cyanobacteria bacterium OH_PDB_112 | reverse complement strand
CCAAAAAGTAACATCTGCGAATGAAGTACTAAATATTAACGCTCAAACCGGTATTAATATGTTAAACACAGCGGAAGATGCTTTGTCGGGAATGGTTGATTCTTTGCACAGAATACGTGATTTGTCTTTACAATCGGCAAATAGTGTTTATTCTGACCAAGAAAGAAAAATGATTCAAAAAGAAATTGATGAATTAATCGGAGAAATAAGTCAAAGTTATGATTCAGCCAAGTTTGGAGATAATAAACTTTTTGATAACGAAGGAGATCCCTCAAAAACAATGGATCTTCAAATAGGCTCAAATGCCGATGATTTATCACGGATTCAAATTTCAACATATTTTGATTTGGGAGCTTTGAATTTTGTTGCGACAACCGTAACAAGCGCAAGAAATACGGTAGATCTTGTGGATGCTAAATTGGATTTTCTCAATGATATAAGAAGTGATATAGGTTCTCAAACAAATAAAATGCAAGTAGTTTCTGACTGGCAAAAAGGGAAATTTGTTGATTATTCAAAAGCCAATAGCGAGATACTTGACACAGATATCGCAAAAACCAAAGGTGAAGAAGTCAAATCACAAATTTTAAATCAATTTGCCGTTACGGTTTTTCAACAGGCCAAGGGAATGAGCAGTAACCTTATAATGTCAATGTATAATATTTAATCAGAGTTTTTTTTAAAATCACTCGCGTTTCTATGATGAATCCATCTTGAAAATTTTTGCTGTTCAAAACTTAAAGCAAAAGAATATAAAGACTCAAGAAGAATTCTTCCGCTTTTACCTTTTCCGGTTAAAATAAACATTCCCAAATTGTTTTTTGAAATTGCTATTTCGGCATGAATAATTCTTTCAACGTTATTTTCGGGTTCTTTTTCCAAAATAGTTTTAACCCATTTTGAAAGAAGAATTATACAGGGAATATCTTCTTTATAAGATTGTAAAAATTTAGCGAAAGCTTTAATTATCATAACAACACTATATCAGTTTTTTATGAGTAAAAGGCTTTGCGTTAATTCCTGTATAATTTGATACAATTTGTCCGTTGCCAAAAAGCTTATATTTATAAATAGTAAGCCCCTCAAGCCCTACAGGACCTCTTGCGTGGGTTTTGTTGGTACTTATACCTACTTCTGCTCCCAACCCATAACGATAGCCGTCGGCAAAACGTGTAGAAGCATTATGATAAACACCCGCCGAATCGACCAAATTCATAAATATTTTTGCCTGATGTTTGTCCTCTGAGATTATACAGTCCGTATGCCCTGAACCGTAATTATTTATATGATCTATGGCTTCTATTATGTCGTTGGTAATTTTAACAGAAACTATTTTATCCGAGTATTCGGTTTTCCAATCTTCTTCGGTTGCGGGTTCAATATTTTCGCCGAGATTTTGGATAGTCTCATCGCCTTTTATTATAATCCCTTCCGTTTGAAGTGCTTTTAAAAGTTTTTTTATGAACATCTCGGAAACACTTTTGTTTATTAAAATAGTTTCAACCGAGTTGCAAGCTGACGGATATTGAGTTTTTGAGTCTATACAAATATTTATGGTTTTTTGAATTTCCGCAGAATTATCTATATATATATGGCAAATTCCGTCGGCATGACCCAAGACAGGAATTTTGGTATTTTCCTGAATATATTTTACAAGAGCGTTTCCTCCACGAGGAATAATCAAATCAATTTCTTTATCCATATTCAAAAGTTCTTTAACTTCTTCTCTGGTTTTTATAAGATTTATTGCCCCGAAAGGAAATTCATCGATTTTGCCCAAAACATCATTAATAATATCTATTAAAACACTATTAGTGTTTGTTGCTTCAGAGCCGCCTTTTAAAATTACTGCATTAGATGATTTTATCGCGAGAGAAGTAATTTGAGGAATAACATCGGGTCGCGCCTCGAAAATTACCGCAATTACACCTATGGGACAACTTATTTTAAAAAGTTCTAATCCTTTATCAAGTTCTGTTACTGAAAGTTTTTTGTTTACAGGATCTTCAAGCTCAATGACATCATAAATTCCATGAATCACATCATGAAGTTTATTTTCATCGAGTTTTAGGCGTCCAAGAAGTGATTTACTCATTTTCCCTGTATCAACGAGCTTTTGGGCTTCTTTAATATCTTTTTTGTTAGCTTCTAATATTCTGTCTTTTTCTTTTTCAAAAGCTTTAGCAATTTCTTCAAGAGCTTTATTTTTAGTTTCGGTACTTAAAGACGCCAATCTATAAGATGCTTTTTTTGCGCTTTTTGCTATATTTTCTAAATTCATGATTTGCCTCACACAAGAACAATATTATCCCGACCGACAATATTGTCATAATTTTTGTAACCTAAGATTTTTTCTATATTATCAGAGTGTTCCCCGATAAGTTTTTCACATTCTTCACTTGAATAATTTGCGATACCTCTTGCGAATTCTTTTCCGTTTTGGTCAAGAATACTTATTACATCACCCCTGTTAAATTCATTTTGAATTTCTGTTATTCCCGCAGGCAAAAGTCCTGAAAAATTCTCAATCAAAGCCTTCTTTGCTCCGCTGTTTACTTTTACTGCCCCTAAAATATTTGTGGCATAAGCAATCCAGCGTTTTTTACCTGAAAGATTTTCAACAGGTAAAAAAATTGTACCTACAAAATTATCAGAAAAAACATTCTTTATTGCTTCAGGTTTTTTACCGTTAGTAATGATCATATAATTTCCCGAACGTGAAACCACCTTTGCGGCTTCAAGCTTGGTTTTCATTCCTCCGCGACCTTTTTTTGATGCTTCAAAACCTAGGGCTTCAATTTCTGCTGTTATTTCAGAAACCTCTGTTATAAGTTTGGCATCGGGTTCTTTTCTAGGGTCTTTGTCAAAAAGTCCGTCAATGTCTGATAAAATAATTAACAAATCAGCATCAAGTTCGCTTGTAACAAGCGCTGAAAGTTTATCATTATCACCAAAGCAAACTTTAACATCATTTTCTTTATAACCACGAAGTTCATTTGTTGAAACAGTGTCATTTTGGTTGATTATAGGAATTACGCCGAGTTCTAAAAGAGTACCCAAAGTATCTCTAAGGCTCAAATACCTTTCCCTTATCGAAAAATCATCTTCTGTTAGCAAAATTTGAGCGGTTACTATATCAAATTTATCAAAACCATCCTCATAAAAATACATCAATTTGCTTTGACCCACTGCGGCACAAGCCTGTTTTATAGAAACAAGGTTAGGGCTTTCTCCCAGTTTAAGTTTTTTTGCCCCCAGTCCTACAGCCCCGGAGGTTACGATAATAATTTCTTTCCCCTGTTTTTTTAGTTGAGCTATGTCTTCAATAAAAGAATAAATTCTTGATAAAGCCAAATTTCCGTCCGAATTTGTTAGGACATTTGTTCCGAATTTTATAACTATTCTTTTGGATTTTTGAAGGTTTTTTAGCATTTTCAAAGGTTTTTCGGTTTTCTACACTACTTTTATTTTAAACAAGAAAACCTTGAATGTAAACAAATATTAACAAAACAAAACAAAACGGGAATTAATTTGGCAATTTTTTTTGAAGGGATGTTTTTATATATACATAAGATATACCGAGAGATATACAAAGAGAGAAAACCCCACACAAAAAATAAACGCATACGGATAAGTCCGTTAAATTGCATTACTTTAGAGAGGAAAAGAGAGAAAAAAATGTCCACGGCACTTGCTTTCAAGACCGGTGGTTCGTCAGGTAATTTTGCACACGCCGGACAGAACCAATACAGGCCTTTAAGACGAAAAAAATCAAATAATGATAATATTCTGGAATTCAGTTATTTTTCGAATCCTGACAGGCGAATGAAGTTTGAGCAGGGGAAAGACCCGGCATATATAGCCTTTGAGCATATAGACAGTTTACCGCTGCATACGGTTATTCGAGAGATGACAAAAGAAACCATAAAAGATTTTAAAAAAATAGACCTGAGGACTTCCCTGGAAAGTCTAATGAGGCGAAGATAAAATTTTATAACCACAAATTGGATTTAAATTTCATATTTCTACTTAAAGTTTAATGCAAAATTTATACCCCTTCTCAAAATCTTGAGAAGGTTTTTTTTATGAAATTTTACATTTTAGCCCAAAACAATCTTCGTAGTATAATTTTTGTATACAAGAATTATCGGGAGATATGAAATTGAGTAAAGATATAATTTTTAAAACTGCTGCTGAACAAAGAAAAGCGTTATTAAATAAAGAAATATCAGCAAAAGAATTGCTGGATTTGACTTATGAGCGTATAGAAGAAGTTGAAGGAAGAGTTGAATCTTTCAATTCTCTAACCAAAAATCTTGCGTATGAAACCGCAAAAAAAGTTGATGAAAAAATAGCTAAAGGTGAAGAGTTGCCTTTGCTTGCAGGGATTCCCCTTGCGCTTAAAGATAATATGTGTACAAAAAATTCTCTGACAACTGCAAGCAGTAAAATTTTAGCGAATTTTGAATCACCCTATAATGCAACAATAGTTGAAAAATTAAACCAAAATCTTATTCCGATAGTCGGTAAAGCCAATCTCGATGAGTTTGCGATGGGAAGTTCAACAGAAAATTCTGCGACTAAAGTTACCAAAAATCCTTGGGATTTGACAAAAGTTCCGGGTGGTTCATCAGGTGGTTCAGCATCATCTGTTGCAGCTTGTGAAAGTACAATTTCTTTGGGTTCTGATACGGGCGGAAGTATTCGTCTTCCTGCCAGTTTTTGCGGAATTGTTGGTATAAAGCCCACTTACGGAAGAGTTTCACGTTATGGACTTATAGCTTTTGCAAGTTCTCTTGACCAAATAGGACCTTTTGGGCGAAACGTTGAGGATGCGGCAGCACTTTTGCAAGTGATTTCAGGTCACGACCCTAATGATTCAACATCAATAGATTTGCCCGTTCCTGATTATATGTCAGCACTTCAGAAAGATATTAAGGGTCTTAAAATAGGTTTTGTAAAAGAGCTTTTATCTGATGGGACTCAACCCGAAGTTAAAAAATCTATTGAAAATGCGCTTGAAATTTATAAATCTCTCGGAGCGGAAATTATTGAAGTTTCAATACCTCATGTAAAATATTCAATCGGAGTTTATTATATTTTGGCGACAGCAGAAGCAAGTTCTAACCTTGCGCGTTTTGACGGTGTAAAATACGGTTATCGCGCCAAAGACACAGAAAGTCTTATGGAAATGTATACCAAAACCCGCGCAGAAGGTTTCGGGGATGAAGTGAAACGCCGCATTATGCTTGGAACTTACGCTTTAAGTTCAGGGTATTACGATGCTTATTATAAAAAAGCACAGCAGCTCAGAACTTTGATTAAACAAGACTTTGACAAGGCTTTTGAAAAAGTTGATTTGATGGTAACACCAACTTGTCCTATGACGGCATTTGAAATAGGTTCGAAAGCCGATGATCCTTTAGCTATGTATTTAATGGATATTTGCACGATTACATCAAACTTGGCCGGAGTTCCTGCAATGAGCTTGCCATGCGGGTTTGATAATAGCGGTATGCCGATAGGACTTCAAATTATTGCTCCTATTTTAAAAGAAGAAACTATGCTTCGTGCCGCATACAGTTTTGAGCAGGCTGGGGATTTTAATAAAGTAGCGAAGCTTTAAAACTTTGTCATTGCGAGGAGGGCAAACCCCGACACGGCAATCTTTATTAGTTTTATATTGTCATGCTGAACGTATGTGAAGCATCTCATTATTTTTGTTCCGTAGGGTCTTTCAGACAGAGGTACTTTTTACCCAAAAAGTACCCAAAAAAGCTCGCCTACTATCGCTCATACGTTGCTAAACTCGTCTCGCTAGCTCCGCCAAAAAGTTCTCCGCGCCGAATTTTCTAAAAGAAAATCCTTTTCGCTCGACTTCATTAAGCAACGTTTATTCTCTTGCCGTAAGGCGAGAAGTTTAGATAAAAAATAAAGCTAAAAATACTTTGAGCATTTTAAAAATTTCAGGATAAAAACACCAAGTTATTAACATTAATCCAGCAAGTACACCAGTTATCGCAGATAACCAAAAGTAAATATATTTTTGGATAAACTTATAGACTTTGCTTCCGTGTAATTTATTATATTCAATAAACCAAGCATCTAAAACAAAATTTGGATTTTCGCTATTATTTACAATATTTAAAATGCTATTAATTTGACTTCTTAAATAACTTTCATGTAATTCTGAAACTACAAAAAGAGCCGCAGAAACAAGAAATAAAAATCCAAAGATTTGTTTAAAAGCTATTGATTGAATAGATGTTTCAACTGTTGAATAAATAAAAAGTAAAGAAGCATAACCTAAAGAAATAACAGTATTATTATAAATAGTAGAATAATCTTGATAATTTTTAAACCATTCTACATTTTGTTTATGTCTTATTTGACAATTTTCGCAGGGATTTGTCATAATGTTTTTTCTCCTGATTTCTCGCACTTTTTAAGATGATTCCTCAACTCTTGCAACTGTTTTGGCTTGAGAAACTTGTAATCTCCACGCCCCATTCCTTGAATGGTGAGTGTCGCATGCTGAATTCTTTTTAAAGAAATAACATCATGCCCTATTATCTCCATCATACGGCGAATTTGGCGGTTATAACCCTGATAAAGAACAACTTCAAGTTCTGATTTTTCGCGTGTGACATCCAAAACCATTACATCAGCGTAAGCGGTTTTACCTTTTTCAATTTCGATGCCCTTTGATAATTTTTCAATATCCGAAATTTTTATTTTTCCTTTTACGAAAACGTGATAAACCTTTGCCACTTTGATTTTTGGATGGGTCATTTGCTGAATCAAATCGCCGTCATTGGTCATAAATAAAAGTCCTGAAGAGTCTTTGTCCAATCTTCCCGCTGGTTTTATGTGATGAAGGTTTTCCGGTAAAAATTCATATATTGTTTTACGCCCTTTTTCGTCAGATTTTGTTGTAATATACCCCGGTGGTTTATAAAAGACCATGTAGAGATATTTTTGGGGCTCAATTTTTTTGCCGTTTATAATAATTTCGTCTTTTTCATCGACTAAAATTCCCGGTTCTGTGATAATTTTGCCGTTCACTTTTACTTTTTTCGCCAAAATAAGCTCATCAGCCCCTCGTCTTGAAGCTATTCCGCTTTGCGCGATAAATTTGTTTATTCGGACTTTTTTTTGCATTTTTTTAAACCAATCCTTTAACTACTTTTGCAAATCTTTGCTTAAACTCAATTGTGTAGCGTCTTCCCAAACTATTTTACACTGAAATTCCTGAGCCATTTTTTGGGCGTCTTGTATATCTTCCTGTGAATAAATATTCCAGCCCCCTTTTATTTCATTGTCCACACGAATTTCCACTCTGTCTGAAAAAATATGCATATTTTTATTTGCATCAACTTGCATACGCTCAATTTGACGATAAATCGCAGAATCAGGGTCTATTTTTAGCATTTTCATCGCTATAAGCATGCACGAAAAAGCATCTTCCAGTTCTTTTTGCGCTTCTTCGGTGTTGTTTTGCATTAAAGCTTTGAGGCTTTTGGCTACTTCTTCATTTAAATGGCTTATGGCGGAAATAGCTGACTTAGGCTCATATTTGCGATTTTTCCAAATAATGTCGATTGCTTCTTTAAGTTTCATTGAAATATTTCTCACAGATTTGCATTCTCCAATTATATTTTAATGATATAATAGCTGTAAAGAGAAATTTTTTTGGAGGAAATAAAATGGACAAAACCGTGACATTAAGAAAAAAAATCGAAGAAAAATCTATGGTAAAAGTTATTGCCGGGATTGATAATTTTGATATGGAAAATATAAAAAAAGTAGTTTGTGCAGCAGATATGGCTGGAGCTGATGCTGTTGATGTTGCAGCAAAAAAAGAAATTATAGAACTTACAAAAGAATTAACTGATTTGGCAATTTTTGTTTCATCAATTAACCCTGAAGAACTTGCAATGGCAGCAGAAATGGGTGTTGATGCCGTTGAAATAGGAAATTATGACGCTCTTTATAAAAAAGGTGTGAAAACAACAGCAGAACAAGTTTTGGATTTGGCACAAAGAACACGCGATCTTATTGGAGAAGATATGTTTATGTGTGTGACTGTTCCTGGAGACCTTGAAATTTCTGAGCAAATTCTTTTGGCTCAAAAGCTTGAAGCTATGGGAGTTGATATGATTCAAACCGAAGGCGCATGTGTTGCAAATGTTCAAAACACAGGTGCTCGCGGACTTCTTGAAAAAGCTAATGTTTCTATCGCAAATACTATCGAAATTTCAAGAAATATTGAAATTCCTGTTATGACAGCAAGTGGTATTACTTCTACAACAGCACCTATGGCTTTTGCAGCGGGAGCAAGTGCAATCGGAGTAGGTTCTTGCATAAATAAACTTTCATCAACTCTTGAAATGGCAGCAACAGCAAGAGCGATTGTTGAAGCAAGCCAAAGAATCGCCGTAAAAGAAACTGTTATGGTGTAAAAATAATTTAAATAAAAAAACACTCCTGATTTCAGGAGTGTTTTTTGTTTTGTTAATGTTCAATCAATATAGTGG
>JAEWLZ010000002.1 GCA_023457295.1 Cyanobacteria bacterium OH_PDB_112 | reverse complement strand
TTTATTGCCTGTGCGACAACTTTTTTATTTTCATCAAGATTTTTGGCAACAGACTTGGAGTGTGATTCTATTTTTGACGTTACTTGTTCTAGAGTTTTATCAAGTTTAGCATTTGATTCTTCTACATTTTTTACAACAAGCCCTGTTTGCGCATCAAGTTTGCCATTGATAATATTTAAATTATCACGAGCTTCTGAAATACCATCCAGAACAGCTTCATTATTTGAATTTACAACTTCAACGAATTCAACCAAATCTTTAGACATTTTTTCAAAAGATTTTGACTGATTCTCAATTTTTGATTCAACCTCATCAAAATTGACTTGATTTGCAGCCATATTAATAATTTGCTGGGTCTGATCATCAAGTTTACCATTGATGATATTCAAATTATCACGAGCTTCTGAAATACAACCCAGAACAGCTTCATTGCTTGAATTTACAACTTCAACGAATTCAACCAAATCTTTAGACATTTTTCCAAAAGATTTTGACTGACTTTCAATTTTTGATTCAATTCCGTCAAAATTGACTTGATTTGCAGTCATATTAATAATTTGCTGGGTCTGATCATCAAGTTTACCGTTGATAATATTTAAATTATCACGAGCTTCTGAAATACTATCTAGAACAGCTTCGTTGGTTGAATTTACAACTTCAGCCAAATCTTTAGACATTTTTCCAAAAGATTTTGACTGATTTTCAATTTTTGATTCAATTCCGTCAAAATTGACCTGACTTACAATCATATTAATAATTTGTCTGGACTGGTCATCAAGCTTATCAGATATTTGCATAAATTCTGATTTAATATCATAAGAGGATTGTTCAACACTTTTTATAATTGCATCGGATTGAACACCAAGCGTATTAAAAATATTTTCAAGTTCATTTTTAATTTCTATTTTAATTTTGAAAATTTCTTCAGGGTTTATATTTTGAGCCGCAAATTTTTCAAAAAGTTCTGACAAGTTGTCTTTTGATTGTTCAATATTTTTGATTATAAGTTTTGTATTTTCGACCAATTTGACATCTGATTTTTCAACAACTTGAGAAACTACCTCTCGAGCATCTTCAAGACTTTTCAAAAGAAAATTTTGATCATCGATTTTGCTCAAGACACTATCAACAGAATTTGTTACTTGATTTAAAATTTCATCCCGTACAACATCAACGACTTCTATAATATTTTCATTTTCAGACTCAAGTTTTTCGGAAATATTTGATAAATTTTGGATTAAATCTTTTTTAATTTCCACAAAAGATTTATCATTATTTTGCGAATAAATATCAATTGCATCTAAAATCTGTTTGATTTGAGATTTGGCATCGTCTATATTACGAATAACAGTTCCTGATTGAGAATTAAGTTTATCAGCAACAACTTGCAATTCCTGACTCAAATCATCTTTAATTCCTGATAAAGTTTCAACCATATTATCAGTTTTTGAATCGAATTCATCAAGATTTTTGATTAAATTTTCCTTAACTTCACTCAAAGAAGATGAAACCGCTTCTGTTTGAACATTGATTTTAACGTCGAAATTGCGTAAAAGATTATTTGTTTTTTCATCAAATTTTTCAAAAACACCGTCAAATTCTCTTGAAATGCCTTCTTTTACATCTTCTATTCCGCGAACTGTCTGCTCGGATTTGTCTTCCATACGATTTACAAACTGTTCAATATCGTCAGATAATTGTTCTGTTGTGTTCTCAATATTGCGCAAAACAGATTCAGAACGCGCATCAAGTTTTTCTTCAATTAAATTAAACTCATCGACAACTCTTTTATTAAGTTCAAAGAAATCAATATCGAGTTTTTTGTTCATTGCAGAAAATTCATCATCAATTTTGACAATTGCTTGACCTAGATTGGTATCATCTATTTTTTGATTTACAAAATCAAAGCCTTGTTCAATTTTTGATGTAATTTCATTGAAATTTAAATTGCGAACATTTTTACCGATACGCTCAATTCCATCCTCAAGAGTAGAACTCAAGCCGGAAACTTCTTGTGTGATATTGTTTAAACCTTCATCAAGACGGATATTCGCTTGATAAAGCTCTGTATCAACTTTGGACAAACTGTCATCAATTTTATCGTTAAGAACAACAAATTCAGTGTTTATCTTGTCTACAATCGGTGAAAAATCAATATCTTGGGACAAAATTTTGTCCGAATTATTTTGAATTCTTTCTACAAGATTTTTTTCAACAGCATCAATCAAATCACGCAAAGAAGCGGTTTCTGTTGACAGTTGATTATTTATAACAAAACGCAATTCTTCTTTGTCTTGTTCTCTTGAATCCACTATCGGGTCAAGTTTTTGAGAAAGTTTTTTCTCAATTTTTTTATCAAGAAGTTCAAATTCCGGTAAAACTTGAGAATCAAGCTTTATTTGAATTTGTTTGTCAAAAACTTCTTCCATTCTTGAAGCCAAAGCACCATCCAAATCTGAAACTAAGCTTTTAATTTCATCTATTTGTCTAATTTCAATGGCAGCTTCATCAAAACTTTCACGAAAAGCCTCTATACTATTTTGAATTCTTCCAAAGTCACGCGAAGCGGTATTTATCCACTCTAAAATATGAACTATTGAAGCTTTAATGTTTTCAGAAATTTCCTTAGTTTCAGATGCAAAATCATAAGCTCCTTGGGTATCTTTTGTGATTTCGGCAAATTTATCATCAACATTGTTCAAAAATCCGTTGATAGAAAAAATTATTGTAGAGAAATTCTCTTTTAGTTTGTCTACTTCTGAATTTTCGATAATTGCACGAAGGACTTTCATATCTTCCAAAATTTCAGCTTTATCACGAGCGGATATATCTATCATCTGAGTTGTGACCTCAGAAACTTTGTTCATATCCTGATAAAGAGCTTCGACTGTTGTAATAACACCTGTGAAGTCTTTTTTAAGCCCTTTGAAAGTTTCGTTTACACCCTTTTTAAACTCACTGTTAATGCTGTCTGCTTGAGCAAAAACAGCTCCCATGCCTTCAAGATTTTTGATTGTATCAGATAATTTATCCTGAAATATTCTATACTCACTCAAAAATTCTTTTAAATTTTCGTTTATGTAGTTAATAGATAAATTTACATTATCTATTCCGCCTTTAAGGTCATCATTTTTGAATGATTCTGCCTGTTCATTTTGTTTTGCAAGAATACTTTCCAAAATAGAACGCAATTTTGCAAAATCGTCTTTAGCTTCGCTTTGAGTATAAAGTATTTCAAGATGAGAAAAAATTTCTCTCTGAATATTCAAAACTTCTTCAATATCAACAGAAACAGCCCCTATGCTTTGCTCTATAACATTTACTGTTTCTTTCGTTTTAGAAAGCTCTTCCAGGCTAACTCTAAGACTTGTTATAGTTGTCACGTACTCTGACATCTCAGGACCGATATCATCAAGATTTTGGGCAATTTTTTCAATTTCTTTTCTTAATTCTTCAATATAAACAGGCTTTGGCGCGTCTAAAAGTCTTTCTATATCGGTTTTTAATATACTTAAAACACTTTTTACGTTATTGTGTGATTCATCAACAAATTCTTTTATTTCCTGTGTTTCCTGCTCAAAAGAAATATTTTCAAAGACTTCCATAACCTGTACAACAACTTGTTGTGTAAGATTATCTATTTGATGTTTAATTTGCTCTAAATCATCTTTTGTTTTTGCGGCTTCAATACAATCTCTGATTGAATATTCGGTCGCTCTAATTTGGTCTTTGATAATATTGAAAGATTCATCATCATCAAGACTTGTAATCATAGCCTTGATAGTAATTTGGTCTTCCTGAAGACTATTTAAAATTGTCCCGAAATCAAAATTCAAATCAGTAGCATTTTTGATTGAATTAACTTTTTCTTTTATAGCTTCAACAGATTCTTTTACAGAAGCATTTTCATGTATACTTTCTTTTATCGCGTATTGAACATTCTCAAGCTGCTCAACAGCATCTTCCAAGTCTTTATTGTTTGAAAGAGTTTCAAATTCTTGCTTTAAGTGTGCAATATCTTTTGTGAATGCGGACACATCATTTTTTATTTCATCAATGTACTCAAAAGCACCAGAAATATCACTTTTGCGTAAAACACCGTCAAGACCGATTTTTAGATTTTCGACTTCTCTTACAAAAGTGGAAACATCCCCTTTAATATCATCGATTCCGTCAACTTTATTATCTATTGAGCCCAAATAACTTCTGATATCATCGTTTTGACCCAAGTAATTTTCGATAACAGATTTAATTTCTTTTTGGTCATTATCAATATCTGATAAAATATCCTTTAAATAAGCAACGTCTTGAGCATTTGCTGCAGAATTAAGCGCTTGATGGACAAGGTTTTTCATTTCGTTTTGTTCTTGCTCAAGTCCAATTAAAATTTCTCTAAGCTCGCCAATATCTTCAGAATTTTCAACTGACTTCATAATAAGCTCAAGCTTGCCGGATTTTTCCTCAATAACAGAACGCAATTCTGATATCATATCTTTGTTCGATTCAACTTTATGTTTGATATCGGACAAAGATTCATAAGGAACAATTCCGTTCAATCCAAGACGAAGTTCTCTTTGTTCCTGCTCAATCCCATAAAGAATATCTCGTAATTGACCCAAGTTTTCGGCATTATTAGTATTTTGCGCAACGATTTCAAGAATATTTTTAGCTTCTTTTTGTCCATAACCTATTTCTGCCAAAATATCACGCAATTCATTGATATCATCTGTATTTTCGGTAGATTTTACAATAAGTTCGATATTTTGCATTCTTTCTTCAATAAAAGAACGCAATTCTGATATCATATCTTTGTTCGAATCAACCTTATGTTTGATATCGGACAGTGATTCATAAGGAACAATTCCGTTCAATCCAAGACGAAGCTCTTTTTGCTCCTGCTCAATTTCTGAAAGAATATCTCGCAATTGACCTAAATTTTCTAAATTATTAACATTTTGAGAAACAACTTCAAGAATATTTCTAAAATCTTTTTGCTCATTTTCCATATCGAGCAAAAGTC
>JAEWLZ010000001.1 GCA_023457295.1 Cyanobacteria bacterium OH_PDB_112 | reverse complement strand
CTTCTATATTGGGCATTAATTCTTCTATTTCTTTTTGAGCTTTATTTATGTCTACAATCTCAGGCACTTCTTCTTTGGCGGATTTGCCTATAATATTCCCCAAATCACCTGCGGTGTCATCAATATGTCCACCAAGAGCAAGAGGATCCCTTATATTATTGATAAAATCTTCCTGGAATTGAGACATATTTTTACTGGTTTTTTCAATAATTTTGACAAATCTATCAGCAGCACCTTTCCCCAATAGTTTGTCAATGAGACCCGCATTTGGGTCTGTACCGCTTTTATGGGAGTTTACAAATTGGTTATAAGCTTTATGTACATGTTTTACTGTGATATCTGATTTATTATCCGCATAAGCTAATCCCGCAGATTTTTCTATAATGTATTTTATTTCAGCATTAGAACATCCTTCTAGTGCTTTAACTATGACAGCCAAATTTTCTGTTTGACCTAAAAGTTTTTCACCTTTTGGTATTCTTTGCAAACTTCTTGTTAAAAAATATGCTCTTCCTTTTACATTTGGATTACCTACCAAAATGTGTTCTGAGAATCTTCCTGGACGTAAAACAGCGCTATCTATAAGATCTTTTCTGTTGGTGGCTCCTAAAAGAATAATATTATGTTCATGCAAGTTATGTATATTTTGCAAAATAGTGTTCAATTCTTCAACTTCATGACCTCTGGAATCTCCTGATCTGTTTCTTGTAATAGCATCCAACTCATCGAGGAACAAAATAATTGGTTTCTCTGAAGTTTTTGCTTTAATCTTTACTGCATCTATCGCTCTTGCAATATTAGAGCCTGTCTCATGAATATATTTTGAACCTACGTCAGAAATATTGATTTTGTACAAATCAGTTCCCAATTCATGAGCTAAAGCTTCTGCAATAAATGTCTTACCATTACCTGGGGCTCCTTCAAAAAGTATTCCTGAGGGTAATTTTAATTTATATTGTTCTTCATATATTTTTCTTGTATCAGCGTTTTTAAGAGGGTTTATTACAAGCCTATTAAGAGTTTCTTTTACATTATCCATTCCGTATACATCATCAAACCCTTTAGGTGAGTAGTCATTAGGCTCAAATTTTTGCAAAAGCTCTTCGGCATGTTTTGAACCATTAAGTTTTCCGCCCTTCATTGCACTCAATACAAACACACCTAGCAGACCAATTGATGTTAAACACATAATTGCCGCAAAATTTTTCTCCCAAAAATTCTTTTTAGGTCTTTCTTTTTTTGGTTTTTCCTGTGAAATTTGAACTTTATCATTTTCTTGGGCAGGAATTGTTTGTGTCGTTGCTCCAAAATTTGATTTTAATGTATTTTGTCTTATTGAAGGATAATAACCTATTGATTCAACCATTAAAAATATTCCACCTTTAACTAACACTATATAATTTATAAAAGTGAAGTATTTAAAAAAATTTGCTAAATTAATTCTTTAATATTAAGTATTGTTAAAAAAACAGAAATTATTTTTTTGTTTCTTCTTTTTCTTTTGAATTTTTTTCAGCAGATTCCGTAATCATTTTAAGCATTTCGGCATCTTGCATAATCTCTTCATCAGCAGCTATTTTTACTGAAAAAGTATCTTTTGCGAATATATAAACAGAAAGACAAATAATACTCCAAAGCAAAGTCCCTTGAAGAATATTCATTACAGGCCCTCCTAAAAACCCGGATATCAAGTAATTCCAAGAATTTGTCAAAAACCAAATCGGAAATCCAATGAACCCGCAGAAAAGACAAAAGGCGACGAAACCCAGTACTAAAAGCCCTGATATGCCAGAGATTTGAATGATTTTAAAATTTTTGTTCATGGAGTTCCCCTTAATAGTCTTTTATTTTTTCAGGATTTTTTAAAAGTTCAAAAAATTCATTTTCATTTAATATTATAACACCTAAATCCAGTGCTTTTTGGTATTTTGAACCGGGATTTTCTCCAACCACTAAAAAGTCTGTATTTTTTGTCACTGAAGAAGTTGATTTTCCTGAGTTTAATTTTATCATATCTTGGGCTTCATTTCTACCCATGCTAGATAAAGTTCCTGTTACAACGAAAGTTTTACCTTCCCATTCAGTGGATTTTTTTTCGAGCTTTGCAGCATAAGGGTCTATACCTAATAATTTGAATTTTTTCAATATATCAATATTTCTTTGTTCTTTAAAGAAACTTAATATAGAAGTCGCAATTTTTTCACCTATACCGTCAATTTTAGATAATTCTTGCAAGGAAGCATTTTTTAATTCATCAATAGAAGTAAAATTTTGGCTTAAAATATCTGCTGTTTCTTTCCCGACAAAACGAATGCCAATAGCTGTCAAAAACTTATTCAAAGGGCGTGTTTTGCTTTTTTGTATTCCATTATAGATATTTGTGGCGGCTTTTTCCTTAATTAAATCAAGTTGCATAAAATCTTGTATTGTAAGTTTGTACAAATCAGCAGGGTCTTTTATGAAATTCTTTGCCAAAAGTTGTTCTATAACTGAAGGTCCAACGCCTTCTATATCCATAGCATCCTTAGAAACAAAGTATTCTATTCTTGCTTGAAGTTGTGCCGGACATCCAAATTGATTTGGACAGTATAAGTTTACTTCTCCTTCCGGCTTGATTAAAGTTGTTTCGCAAGAAGGACATTTAGTTGGAATTTCAAATGGTTCATGAGATACAACCCTTTCATGAGAAACTTCAATTACTTTAGGTATAATTTCAGCAGCTTTTTTTATTTTTGCAAAAACTCCTTTTGCAATATCGAGTCTTTCAACTTCTTCAAAATTATACAAACTTGCGCGAGAAACAATACTTCCTCCTAATGAAACAGGTTTCATTACCGCGACAGGAGTAACAGCGCCTGTTCTGCCTACATTGACTTCTATGTTTTCTACTACTGTCCAAGCTTCTTCGGGCGGAAATTTGAATGCCGTCGCCCATTTTGGAGCACGGGAAGTAAATCCCAATTCTTCTTGCAAGCTCAAATCATTTACTTTAACTACAACTCCGTCT